>CAIOXR010000015.1 GCA_903862375.1 uncultured bacterium | reverse complement strand
AGAATTAAATGGCATAAAGACCAAGTTTCAAAATCAGTTAATTATTTTGATTCAATCGGAAAATTAAAAAGAATCAATGGTAATCAAACAATTGAAAAAGTAAATCAAGATATAGAAAAAGCCTTAGAATATTTTAAAAAGTTAAATAATAAATAAAATGAAAATACTTAATAATTTACTTGAAGATATAAGTATACTTGAGACTCATGGGAATATTGATATGGGTGTATCTTCTGTATCTCTTGATTCACGAATTATTGAGCCTAATTCTTTATTTGTAGCGTTAAGGGGGAATGTACTAGATGGTCATGATTTTATAAATGAAGTTATAGAAAAAGGAGCAAAAAGTATCATATATGAAAAGGAAATTACAGATTTTAAAACCGGTATATCATATATTAGAGTTCCAGATACCCATACAGCAGTAGGCATTATTGCAAGTAATTTTTATGATAATCCTTCCCATAAATTAAAATTAATTGGAATTACAGGTACAAGCGGAAAGACAACAACTGCAACATTACTTCATCAATTATTTCGTGAGTTGGGATATAAAGCAGGTCTGATAGGTACAGTTGTAAATAAAATAAATGATAAATCAGAAGAAGCACATCGTACTACTCCTGATGCTGTTACTTTGAATGAATTACTTGCTCATATGGTAGATGAAGGATGTGATTATTGTTTTATGGAAGTATCTTCACACTCAGTTTCCGAGAAGAGAATTTCAGGACTTCATTTTGTGGGTGGTGTATTTACAAATCTTTCATTAGATCACTTGGATTATCATAAGACGATGGAAGAATATTGTGATGCTAAAAAAGGATTTTTTGATATTATTCCATCTGGTGGTTTTACTGTTGCAAATATTGATGATGAAAAGGGTATGTATATGATGAGTACCACGAAAGCTAGTAGGCATACTTTAAGCTTGAAAAAGGATGCAGATTTCAATCTTAGATTTGAATCAAAATTAATTGGTGAATTTAATGCTTATAACTTATTAGGAATATATGCAGTTAGTGTGTTATTAGGTCAAGATAAGGCTAAATCAGATAATGTCGGATCGCCCGACTCTTTTATGAAAGAGTTTAGGGAAAAAGTTATAAATATAATTAAAAACCTTGAAGCTGTTCCTGGACGTTTTCAGTATTTTAAATCAGAGAATGGAGTTACTGGTATTGTGGATTATGCTCACAAGCCAGACGCACTTGAGAATGTATTAAAGACAGCAAATGATATGAAGAAGAATGGTAAACTTATAACAGTTGTTGGTTGCGGGGGAGATAGAGATAAAATTAAGCGTCCGATAATGGCTAAAATCGGCTATGATATGAGTGATATTATTATCCTTACTTCTGATAATCCTCGTACAGAGAAGCCAGAAGATATACTTGAAGATATGAAGAAGGGAATAGAAGGTTTATATTTTGAGAATAAAGTTTATATACTAGTTGATAGATATGACGCGATAGAGAAGGCTTGCGATTTAGCAAAAACTGGTGATTTTATACTTATAGCAGGTAAAGGGCATGAGAATTACCAAGAAGTAAATGGAGTGCAGACACATTTTGATGATATGGAAGAATTAAAGAAAAGTCTTAGATAATTAATAATTAGAAATAATTATTAATCAATAAAATGCATACTGAAAACAGACAATGCAATAAATGTAAAAAAGAATTCTATATTGATGAAGATGAACTTTCTTTTTATGAAAAAATGAAAGTTCTTGTTCCAAATATTTGTCCAGACTGTAGGTTTAAAATGCGAGCAATGTGGAGGAATGAGATGACTTTATACTCAGGACAGAAATGTAATTTATGTGGTAAAAGCATTATTACAATGTATAACCCAAAGTCTTCATATATAATATATTGTTACAATTGTTTTTATTCTGATAAATGGGATCCAAAAGATTATGCGATATCATATGACAGAACGCGAACATTCATGGATCAATTAAATGATTTACTAATTAAGGTACCAAAAATAAATTTAGGTATATCTTTGGGCGATGGAGAAAATGTAAATAGTGAATATACAAATACAGCTAGTGGTTGTAAAAATTGCTATCTTGTTTTTAATACTAGCCCCGCAGAAGATGTTATGTATTCAAGGGGGATTAAGAAAGGATTATATTCATCTGATATATATTTTGGTATGAATTTTGAAAATAGTTATGAATGTATAAATATTAAAGAATCTGCTAATATTTATTGGGGGCAAAATATTTCTGGTTGTGTCGATTCGATGTTTGTATTTAATGGTAGTGGCCTTACTAATTGTTTCGGTTGTGTGAATTTAAGAAATAAAAGCAATTGTTGGTTTAATGAACAGTTAAGTCATGAGGAATATTTTTCTAAACTTAAT
The DNA here is from genome assembly GCA_903862375.1 of uncultured bacterium. Classification (GTDB taxonomy): domain Bacteria; phylum Patescibacteriota; class Minisyncoccia; order Phycocordibacterales; family UBA9973; genus UBA8515. The sequence continues at coordinate 1,507 of CAIOXR010000015.1, read as the reverse complement.
GAAGTTAAAGGAAGTTATAAAAAAATTGAAGAAGTAAAAGTTAAATTTTCCGAATTTTTATTAAATTTTCCGAGAAAAGAAAATAATAATTTGAAAACTTTAAATTCTAAAGGAGATTATCTTACTGAATGTCATAATGTCAATAATTCTTTTGAGGTCATGAAGGGTGAAAATTCAAGATATATTTTTTCATCGAAAATGACGAAAGATTCACTTGGTACTATTGGTTATGGTACTAATTCCGAACAATTATTAGAAGTAGTAGCTACAGGATATTCAAATTATGTAATTGGTTCTTATTGGGCAGAACATTCTCAAAATATTTTATATTCATTTTATATTGCAAACTGCCAAAACTGCATCGGATGCGACAGTCTCAAAAACGCTAAATACTGTATCCTAAACAAACAATACACCAAGGAACAATACGAAGAACTAAAATCCCACATTATAAACGAACTAACAGAACAAGGCATACACGGCCTAATGATGCCAGTAGAATTAGCTCCCTTTGCATACAATGAAACCATAGCTCAAGATAACTTCCCATTAACTAAAGAACAAGCCATAAAAGAAGGATATAGATGGGAAGATGATATACAGATGACTAAAGGTAAAGAAACCATACAACCTATAGATATACCTGATAATATAAAAGATATACAAGACTCTATAACAGAAGAGATACTTAAGTGTATAAATTGTGAAAGAAACTATAAGATAACAGAACAAGAGCTACTCTTCTACCGAAAGATGAACTTACCTATACCAAGACAATGCTTCTACTGTCGTCATCAAGATAGAATCAAAAGAAGAGGCCCGTATCAATTCTGGGATAGAAAGTGTGATCACTGTGGTAAAGACATTAAAACTAACTATTCACCCGAAAGGAAGGAGATTATATACTGTGAGAAGTGCTATCAACAAGAAGTAATATAATATGGAATATCAACCTGAAACAAAAAATTGTCAGAATTGTAAGATTGACTTCACCATCGAGCCCGAGGATTTCTTATTCTATGAGAAGATTAAGGTACCGGCTCCAACTTGGTGTCCGGAGTGTAGATCTATGCGTAGAATGACATGGAGGAATGAAAGATTTTTATACAAACAAACTTGTGGGTTATGTAAAAAGTCTATTATTTCAATTTATAAATCACGATCTCCTTTTACAGTATATTGTCATAGTTGTTTTAGAAATGATTCTTGGAATCCTTTTGATTACGGTATGGAATACGATTTTTCTAAGCCATTTTTTAAGCAATTTAATGAGTTACAAATAAATGTACCACGACTATATGCAATGGTGACTGAATGTTTTAATAGTGAGTATGTAAATGGTGCTGCTTATGACAAGAATTGCTATTTAATATTTGCAAGTGATCACGATGAAGATTGCTCTTACTCCCACTCAATTTTTTATTGTAAAGATGTTTTTGATTGTCTAGGTGTACGTCATTCCGAATATTCTTTTGAGTGTATTGACTGTGAAAAAATAAATAGATGT
>CAIOXR010000014.1 GCA_903862375.1 uncultured bacterium | reverse complement strand
GTATTTATAATATATTTAAGCTTAAATCTAATAATTTGCTATAAGATGCAATTTCAATTTTTTCTATAATATAAATTATATTATTTCATAAATAGTAATCCTATAAGTGCAATAATACTACCTATAATCTTGATAGGCAAATCCTCACGTTCTTTTAAGAAGATTGCTCCTGCAATAAAAACTATAACAATTTTGAATGTAGTGATAGCTGAAACTATACTTAGATTACCAACAACAAAAACCAAAACAACCCATGAAAGTGATTGAAGAAAACGAAGGACACCAGTGATAGTTATATCCTTTTTTGAGTACACACTTTTACTATTAGTTATAATTGTAGCTACCCCCAAGAATAAACATTGAGACCACCATGAAAGCATTACTCCAGCTGAGAAACCAGTTATTTTCATTAATGTACGTTCTGCAACAAGCAAGATACCCATCATTATTCCAGAGAGAACCATCAACATGAAATATTTATCAAATTTAAATCTTCCTATTCTGTGTTTTCTAGATACGATCAAAATACCGATAATTAATAATACTGTTCCTAATATTTGTATTAATGTTAGTTTTTCATTTAAAAGTAATGTGGCTAATACTATTGTTATCGGAGTATAAATATTGCTAACCAATGAGCTCACTCCTGCTTCTATATGCTTTTGAGCAGTATAAGAAAAAACAAAATACAAAGAACCAAATAGTCCACAAATTAATGATAAACCAATAAGATGGAGAGTATTTCCATGAAGGTGGAATTTTTCAAATAATGGTAATGTAAAACTTAATATAACAGTTATAAGTGTAACTTGAAAAGCTAAGCGTATTTGTCCTTCATTTTTAATATTTTTATGTGTAGCAAGCCATCTACGTTGGAGTGGTGATGCACTCGCTGCTATAAAATAGAATATATAACTTAAAAAAGTAATCATATTAATTATTAAGGTTAATTCTTAATCTTATAATATATTCATTAAAAAAATCAAATATAATAGTGTTTATATTTTGATTCATAAATTATTGATTAAAAACCTCAAATTCACCTTCTTTTAAAGCATAGATAGGTAAATCTTCCTTATAATTTTTTAATTCCTCGTATGCTTTGTCCCAATCAATTAAACCACGAGAATCATCATGCCCATAGTTTGATTTATAATGCGATATAAATTTTATCGGTAAAATTCCGAGGCCATCAATACACTCTCTCCAATCACAAGTCCATGCATATTTTGAAAGTACTTGAGAAGAAGAGGAATTTGTTACTACAACTTTCCCTTCCCATATTTTAGGTAAATTAAACTTACTTAGCCAATATTTTATAAGATGATCATCTCCACCGTATATGTATATTATATCAGAATTATTTATTTGTTCTTCGAATTTATCTGGAAATGCTAAGTTAAAGACTGGAATAGTATTTGTTGGGTATAGTGATAAATTTTTAATTTCATTATACTTTTCCTCCCAATGTTCTCGAGGATAAGCAAAAAGACATATTAATACACGTGGAGTATCACTAAAGCCCTTTACTGCTTCAGTAAAAAATCTTTTTCCTCCTTCCATATTATTCCTTATGCCTCCAGAATTTAAAATGTATTTAACCATAATTTATTTCAATTTTTTAATTATCTTTATGAATAAATCATTCCTTTCATACTCATTATTAAACATTCCAAACGAAGCAAAAGCAGGAGAGAAAAGTATAATGTCACCCTTTTTTGCATATTCCAATGCAGTTTTTACTATACCATCCAAATTTTTAATAATTTGACTCTTTATAGATAATTTATTATTACCTATAATCTCTTTTGATTTATTAGGTACTTTTCCAATTAGTCTATCAGTACCAGTTCCAGGTATCATAACTACAACTTTGCAGTATTCATTTATAGTTTTTATCAAGTTTTCAACTGGAAGATTTTTATCAGCTCCACCACAAATTAATATAAGATTACTCGTATGGTTTCCTTTATCATCTTTCTTTATATTTGCTAAAGCTCTTATTCCTACTGTCGTTGCTTCTGGAGTAGTTGCATTATTATCATTGTATATCTTTATACCTTTGTACACTTTTAGCAACTGCATACGTCCTTCTAAACCTCTAAAATTTGCAACTGCTTTTTTAATATTCTTTTCAGGAATATTAAACAATTTTGAAACTTCTACAGCACAAGCTAAATTATCCCTATTATAATTTCCAGGGACTATAAATTCCCAATCAAAAATATTATCTGATTTTGCAACTATATATTTACCCATTACATCATTTTCATTTATAAGCTTTTTCATTTCAGGAAGTATAATTAGTACATCTTCTTTTTTTTGATATTTATAAATATTAGTTTTATCTTCAAAATATCTTTTCATATCATTTTTATAATAATTCATGTGATCTGGCATAAAAGTTGTGAATACTGATATATTAGGAGAAACTTTAGCTTCACCAAAACCTTGTAGTTGCCATGAATCAAGCTCACAAACTAATATATCTCCCTTTTTAATTTTTTTCAAAAGTGGCAGTGTCGCAATATCTCTAAAATTTCCACCAATATGTACATTTTTCCCTAAAAATTTTTCATTATCTTTTAATATTTTATATATTAAAGTAGTAGTCATTGACTTACCTCTTGTACCAGTTACCCCAATTACAGTAATTTTAGGTGCAGATTTAATTAAAAGTGATACATCCATCTCAATGGGGATATTATTCTTTCTAGCTTCTCTTATATACAAAGAATCATATGGTACTACTGCTGCTCTTATTATCATATCTTTTTCTCTGAAGTCTTTTATTCTATGTTCTCCTAATACATATTGAATATTTTTATACTTACTTAAAACTTTTAGAGGAGTGGTAAGCTGTTCTTTTGTTTTTAAATCTGTAACTAATAGATCTGCTCCACATTCTGCAAGAAATATTGTATCACCAATACCCCTTCCTAGAAGTCCTAATCCCATAATTGTGATTTTCTTTCCTTTAAATTGTTGTTTATAATTTTGCATATATATTAATTTATTTCTTTTTTATAACATTCCTCACAATATATCCTATATTGATTATGCTTACTTTTAGGATATGTAGTCTGTGTTATTTTATCACAAGAATAGCAACGAACAAGAGAAAGTATTCTAGGATTACGAGAATTCATTCGTATGCCATGACGACAATTAAAGCATTTTGTTGGTATTCTTAATTTCATTTTTTTATAAAATGCTATTTCTCTTGATATTAAGTGATAGTTTTTATCACAAAATTCGCATTTTAGTATCTTAGAAAGTAATTCGTCTTCATTATATTCATCTGGATTATTTGGTAAATCATCTATTGAACAATTTTCTTGACCAATAGTTTTTGGTATATTGTCTTGCCATTTAAACTCTTGTAGTAATGCTTCACTTTTAGATAGAGGCATATATTCACTAACTATTGATTCATTGTAACCGAATGGACTCATCCATATAGGGAAAAAGTTACCCCAATCACCACTTTCCTTCATATTTTCTATGATTAGTGAAATAAGTCTAAAATATTCATCTTTATCATATTTTTTATTTAGAATATAGTATTGTTTATTCCTCAAACCAAAACAGCCAAAACAATTAGTGCAATTATAGCAGGATTTTGAATAATATACATAACTTGAATCCTCAACCATATGAGTGGCAATGACATTTGTGCTATTTATACTATTTAAAGTTTGATATCCATATTTAATGTTAGGGTTAAATGAAGAATCATAAGATTCAATAATATTTCCAGCAGTATAACAGTATTTGCTATTTTCGCCAATCTTAATATCAAATGATTGCTCCACATTATGAGAATTATATATATGATCACCTGTTACATTATTATTATGTGAGCCATACACACACTTGGTAGGAATCTTTTTTCTTAATTCTTCTCTTTTGCCCAATATATACATAATACTTGCTTCGTCATACAATGGGTAGTTATTTATAAATTCTTTATATTCTTCTTTAGATACTGGTTTATTGAAAATATTATAGGATTGTTGTCGTAGACCTACACAGCCGATACAATTAGTACAACCACGACAATCATAAAGACCCATAGAATCTACACAAGATTCACACTCTTGAGAGTATAATAATTTATTTGAACCAAGACAATCAATACATTCATAGCAAAGTTCAGATTTATTCACATATATATTATCGATACAATCTTTAGAATACCAAACAATATGACCATAATCACAATTCTCATTCTCAACACAACCAAAATTCAAATAACAATTTTTTGATTCAAAAACCATATTTGAGTATTCGCAATTCTCGCTTTTAGAATTCATAATTGCAAAACGAGGAACTATATTTGCGAGTTTACTAATTTGTTTAATAAATGGTTGAGATAAGTCAAGATCAATAGCATAGCTTTGAGCGTCCCAGTCATCACTCCACCATTCAGAAATGTCCCAAACTGGGAATGGCACATCAGGGCTATACATTGATATAATCATTTTACCTGATTTGTCTGATGGCCTTTTATAAAATGTTTTGAAATTTCTAAATAATATTCTTTGTTGTTGACGGCAGGTCGGACAATTTAAAGGTTGAGGTACATTTATGCGTTCATAAAAAATGCAATCATTTTGATCAATCATAAATTCATTTTTACATTTATTACAAATTATATTATTACTCATATATTTATCCTACTTCTTTTTGATAGCAATCTTTACAGTATATCATTTCTGGTTTTTCTGGTGCGTATAATGTTTCAAATTCATTCATACAATCACCATTATGATTATGATTTAGAATTTTACACATACATTTTCTTTTATAAAAATGAAAAGGATTTTTCCAAATTAAACGATTGTGGTATCTACAATTTGGGCAATACCGAGGAATCGGTAAATTCATTTGTCGGTAGAAGAGTAATTCATCTGGTAATATTTTGTATGCAAAAGTACATTGCATTTGTGTATCACCCATATTTGGGCACTCAATAATTTCATCACAAATTGTGTCTAAAATATCATTTATACTTTCGGGTAATTCAAAGGATTTCATTGTAGAAGTATATAGTTTCTGTTCTCTGTCTTTCCATTTATAACCCAAAGTAAGAGATTCATCTTTAGAAAGAGGATTTTCTTCAAATGCAACTGTTTCATTGTATGCAAATGGTGATATTTCAAAAGGGAAAAACTCACCAAAAGTATATTTACACCCATTTCTATCTATATATGGCATACTATTCATTTTTAGCTTTATTTTTTCAAAAAGATCAAAATATTCATCTTTAGTATATTGTTTATTTAAAATACAATACTGTTTTTTCTTCAAGCCAATACAGCCAAAACAATCTGAGCAACTTCGACAATTATCACAATAATATATTTCTCTACATGCACCTTCACAACTTAAAGATAATATTACTTTACTTGCACCACCACCTCCAATAGTAAATTCATAACACTCTTCAATTTTCCCAGCAAAAATAGTATCATAAGAATCTTTAATGGTATTAGCACCAAAAAATGCATGCTTAACATTTTCAGAATTAATAATTCCATAACTATAATAAACATTTTTTGAATTTTCTATAAAATCACCAATTATATCTACAGAATTTTTAATATTTGCATATTTATGAATAGATTTTTTAGTCATTTGTAAAAATTCATTTTTTGCCTGAACTTGACCTGCATATGTTTCTGTTTTTAGATCAATAATAGCTTTTTTGTATTCATCTCTAGTTAATTGTATATTTCGAAAAACATTACTTTTATTCCTTAAGTTTGAAGACATACAACAGTTAATACAATTTAAGCAGTCAAATAGGAAATGAGAATCAATACATTGATCACATTCAATCAAAAAAGTAGAGTTATAATTTTTATTAGATTGTATAAGTTCATATCCTCGATCATTTTCTTTAATTATTAAAGAATCTAAACAATTTTTATTATATTTTAAAACATGTTTAGAATATTTTATATGTTCAGAAGTAACAACGTTATAAGATAAATATGAATCAACACTGGTATAACATAGATTTGAGTATTCGCATCCTTCTCCATTTCTTTCGTTTTGATCTAATGCACGATGAGGAATACTATATTTTAAGTCTTTAAACTGTTCGAAGAAATTTCTTGAAAAATCGTAATCCTTACCATAATCAAGAGCATCCCATCCATCACCCAAGTGACATTTTACACACCAGTTTGGAAAAGGTGTACTAGGATGATACATCGATATTAATGATATACCACAATTACCACATGTACTTTTATATAGTGAGCGTTCGTTTATAAATACTAGTTTTCGTATAAATCTACAATATGGACACCAGGTAGGAGGAGGAACTTTAATCTTCTCATAAAATAAGAAATCATCAGACTCGATAACGAAGTCCACTTTACAGTTTTGACAATTTATTTTTTGTGGTTGATATTCCATGTATATTAATTAAATTCATTCTGATAGCACTTTACACAGTATACTATCTCTTTACTGTTTGGTGAATATGGAGTATTTATCTCTGTATTACACTTCATACAGTTCCTTTTGTATAATTTGATAGCATCCATTCTTGTAAATCGTCTATTCTCTCTGCACTTAGGGCACTCGTGAGGAATTGGTATATTCATTTTTCTTAGTAAGTTTAACTCGCCTTCTACTATTTTATATGCACGATTACAAATAGAGCAACCAATTATCTCATCTAATATTGAATCATCCGTAGTTTCTATATTATCTGGTAAGTCTGAAGCACTAATAGTTATCGTATGATTAGGATTTTCTACTTCTGACCACTTACTTCCAAAATTTATTACTTCTTCACTGGTTTTTGGAAAGAATCTCATTGCATTTGATTTATTATAAGGAAAACAACTAAACTCAGGTGGAAAGAATTCACCATATAGATACTTATGACCTGTATTATCAATATATGGATTAACTTTCATATCTTCAATAATTTCATTTCTAAGTTTTTCATATTCTTCTTTTGAATATTCTTTATTCAAAATACAATATCTCTTTCTTTTAAGATTGACACAACCAAAATTATCTTTACATCCTATGTTCCAAATGCAATATTGTAAATTCATACTATCAGGCCAGCATTCAAATGAAAAAAATATATTACTAGAATTTTCACCTACTACTGTAGATTCATAAATTAACTCTGAATTATTTCCCCAACCAGAATAATCAAAACAATCTTTTGCAGGTTTAACATTAATAAATTGACAATACTTACAATCTTCAGCACCATTACTCAGATACATTTCTTTAGAATTCTTTGATTCATACACATAATCTCCTGTTACATTCACACTCATAGAGTGCCCATGATATTCTCGAATAGGTTTTGATAACCAAAATTCAAGTGATTTAACTCTCAAATCATTAATATTCTTCCATGAATTTAAATTTAATTCTTTTAATTTATTTGTGTATTCCTCCTTAGTATATTTAATATTAAATATACAATTACTTTCTCCTCTTAAATTTACACATCCTATACAATTTGTACAATTATAGCAGTCACGAGAAAACCATACATCTATACAGTCATCACATTCTTCAGAATAAAAAGTTCTATAACATCGACTAAAGCCTATAGACTCATAGCAAAGCTCAGAATAGTATCCTCGAATGCAATCAGAACTATATTTTAAAGTATTTAATATCGTTGAAAAATATACTGTATCACAATAATCAGCCCAAAAGGTCATGTAACAATCCTTAGACCATGCTGTACTGTTTACATATATGCAATTGTTGTTACTTGTATAAAGATTATTTAGTGATACATTAGAAGTGTGAATAATTAACTCTTTAATTTGTTCTAAAAATGGGCGAGATTTATCGTATTCTAAACTAAGCTCAGTTCCATCCCAATCATCTTTCCACCAACATGATTGACAATAAACTTTAATTGGTTGAACTTGATGATATCTTGATAGTGTTTTTTCTCCACATTTATTACATTTATTCCAAAATAAATTCCAAGTATTTTGAAAAGAAAATCTCCTTACCATCCTACACTCCGGACAAAAGGTTGGAGGAGGTACTTTAATCTTCTCATAGAATAGAAAATCCTCAGGCTCAATAATAAAGTCTTTCTTACAATTCTGACATCTTTTATTTTCGGATTTACATTCCATATTTACTTTTACCAACATTAAGTTGTGTTTTACTTAGGAGTTGAGCTCCTAAGCAAGATTAGTATCCTTTTTTTAGAGCAGAAGGGATATCTTTTAGTTTCTTTATATTTGTTGTTAAGCCAACTTTTGCCATTTCTTCAATAAATATCTTTGAATCTAATGTTTTATCTTCAGTATTTTTAGTACCTACACCTCCCCACTTACCTTCAAGAACAAGCTTTGCGCAAGTGACTGTCGGTATCGCAGTTGTATACCCTATAGCATTACCACCAGTTTCTTTGAAAGCTTCTGTGTGGTCACAAACATTATAAATATATACACATTTCTTTTTACCATTTTTTACTCCGGAAATGATATTCCCAATATTTGTCTTACCTTTGTAACTCTTATTGAAATCTTCACCTTTAGGAAGTATAGCTTTTAAGAATTTTACAGGGACTACTTTTTGTCCATTATAATCGATAGTATCAATGCGTGTAAGACCAATATTGTATAATACTCTTAGATATGTAAGATAAGTTTTTGAAAATGTCATCCAAAAACGAATCCTCTTAAGTTCTGGTATATGAGCAGGAATTGTTTCAAGTTCTTCATGATACATAAGGTACGGAGTGAACTTGCCTGCTTGTGGGAAATTAAATTCAAAGAATGGTGCATCTTCATCTATTAGTTTCATTCTTTCTTGCCATTTACCATTCTCCCAGAATTTAATTGGTAAGATAAGTTCACGAAGATTTATTTCGGGATCAAAGTTTGGTGCAAATTTAATTTTTTCATCTTTAGAACCCCCATTACAATCAAGAATATCTATACTATCTATCTTATCAAAAAGGTAATCACGAGCATAAGCAGAATATATATTTGATACTCCAGGATCAAAACCTGAACCCAAAATAGCTAGAAGATTTTTCTTTTTAAATTCTTCATTTTTAGCAAGCTGAAGCTTGTAAGAAAAGCCATACTTTGCAGGATTCTCATAACAAGCTGTGTCGATATAATTCACTCCATACTCCAAACAAGCATCCATAACAACAAGATTGTCATATGGGCTTCCCCAGTTTACAACTAAAATAGGATTTACCTCTTTAAGCAATTTCAAGAAGTTATCATTCATACCCACATCTGTAATGTGAATTTGTAAATCTACTTTACCTTTTGACTTCTTTAATACTGATTCACGGACAGCTTCACATTTACTTTGAGTTCTGCCTACAACATGGATTTCTGAAAAAGTGTCTCTGAATTGAGCCATTTTATGTAAACCTACACTACCTACATTTCCGCACCCGATAACTAATATTTTTGACATAAATATATTTTACTTAGTTTCACTAAGTTTCTTATTAATTATTAACTCATTAATTTTACTACAAATTTGATAAAATATAAAGTATCAATAGATATTATTATCTATTGATTTATATAGCATATATACTATAATCAAAGAGTTTATTATTAAATTAAATATAATGTCTAAACCAATTATTATAAATAAATTTGGGGGTGGAATATTGAAAAATGAATTATTCCCAATTATAGCGAAAAGGTTAAATGAGCAACTTAAAAAAGGATATTTTCCTATAGTTGTTGTTTCTGCATTTCCTGGTATTACTGATCAGTTACTATCTGTAACAGAAAGTTCTATTAGTAATATAAAAAATATTCATTTTGAAATAATAGATAAAATGAATATGAATCTAAACTATTCGAATATAGCTAAAATTGAAACAGAAAAAGTATTTAATGAATTAGAAATAATTGTAAAAAATATAAAAAATACTCCAGAAATAGAATTATCTGTACAAGATAAAATTGTTTCTTTTGGTGAGAAATTATCTACTGTTATTATAAACCAATATTTCAATTCTGCAGGAATAAAATCAAAAAAATTTTTTGCTGAAGAAGTACCAATTATTACTGATGATAATTTCAAGAATGCAAATATTGCATATGATATATCTGTAAAGAATATTCTTAATAAAATATCGAATTCAGAAGGAGTTCCTGTTATTGCGGGATTTACAGGTATAACATTAGCTGGCCATACTACTACTTTAGGTAGAGGTGGTACAGATACCACAGCTTGCTTTGTAGGATCAGCACTAAAGGCACTTAAAATAATACTCTGGAAAGATGTAGGTGGGGTTTTATCTGCAGATCCAAAGATAGTAAATAATGCCAAGACTATATCTTCTATAAGTTATCTTGAGGCTGAAGAATCTGGGAAGATTATACACGACAAAGCGATACAGTATGTAAAAATAAATAAAACAACAGTTGAGATAACATCAATAGCAAACCCTAAATTAAAAACAGAAATAAAAGAAATTAAAAAGGTCAAAAAAGGTGCAAAGATAGTAAGTGTTAAGAATGATCTAAGTCTAATACTTATAACTGATGAAAATATTAAAGTTAATGATTTATTGTTTACAGTAAGTCAAACATTTATAAAATATAAAGTAGATATTATACTTATAAGTAATACTCGTTATAGTTTGCAAATTGTTGCAAATAATAGTAATAGCCAGCTTGATAAAGTATATGAAGAACTTAAAACTAAGATTGCTGAAATAGAAATTACTAAAGCAAGTATGGTATACTTAGTTGGATTATTCGATGCCAAAGATGTTAGTAATTTAAATGACTTATTAGTAAAACAAAAGGCGAATTTACTTATAAGTGCATTTTATTATGAAAATTGTTATCGTATTGAAGCAGTGATAAAAACGAATGATATAAATAATATTATCAAAGCTGTGCATAAAAAGTTTATTAAATAGTAGTGTAATCAAATAGTATCTGATTCGGGTCCGGATAATTTTCTACTGAAAATTTCCTTATTGCTCGGCTCGACAGCCTTGCGCACGCCCTCATCAGAAACTACTTGATTACACTTAATTAAATATATGAAAAAATTTAAAGTTGGAATATTGGGTGCGACAGGTATGGTAGGTCAAAATTATATAAAGTTACTTGATAAGCATCTTTGGTTTGATGTTGTATACTTAGCTGCATCAGTGAATTCTGCAGGGGTAACTTATAAAGAAGCAGTAAAAGGTAGATGGCAGATGAATACAGAAATACCTGAGAAGATAAAAAATATTATAGTTGAAGATGTTGCAAATATAGAAAAAGCATCTAAAAAATGTGACTTTGTATTTTCTGCATTTGAAATTAGTGATAAAAATCTAGTAAAAGAAATTGAAGAAAAGTATGCAGAAGCTGGTATGCCAGTAGTTTCTAATGCATCTGCAAATAGATGGACTAATGATGTACCTATGCTTATACCTGAGATAAATTCTGATCATTTGGATATATTAGCTTCACAAAAGAAGAATCATAATTGGAGTAAGGGTTTTATCGTAGTAAAGCCGAATTGTAGCTTACAGAGCTATTTAACCCCTATACATGCCCTAAATATGGCTGGTTATCAAGTCAAAAAGATTATGATAACTACCCTTCAAGCTGTTTCAGGTGCAGGATATCCTGGAGTACCAAGTCTTGATATGATAGACAATGTAGTTCCATATATTGGTGGAGAAGAAGAGAAAACTGAAAATGAACCACTTAAAATTCTTGGAAATATAAAGAATGGTAAATTTATTAAAAATACTGATATTAAAATATCAGCAACGTGTACAAGAGTACCAGTCACAGACGGTCACCTTGCAACAGTGAATATATTATTCAAAGACAAAAAGCCTACTAAAGAAGCGGTAATAAATATTTGGAATAATTTTAAATCAATACCGCAAGACTTAAAATTACCATTTGCTCCAATCAACCCTATTATTTATACTGAAGAAGAAAATCGACCTCAACCTAAAAAAGATAGAAGTAATGATAAAGGTATGGCCGTAACTGTAGGAAGATTACGAGATTGTAAAGTATTTGATTATAAATTTGTAGCACTCTCTCATAATACAATTCGTGGAGCAGCGGGTGGAGGAATACTAAATGCTGAACTATTAGTTAAAAAAGGATATATCAAATAAAACCTTAATAATATTTTCAGAGGGGCGTGCGCAAGGCTGTCGAGCCGAGCAATGAGGAAATTTTCAGCAGAAAATTATCTGGACCCTCTGAAATTATTATTAAGGTTTTATGATAACAAAATATACTACCAACCAAATTCTTTTCCTACATCTTCTGGAGATTCTCTTTTGCGCGCAACAACTATATGACCATTCTCAGCAATAATTTTAATTGGTGATGAAAGCATACAATGGTGTGACGCAAGAGCATCTTGGTATGCACCAGTATCAAAAAATACAACATAAAAAGGTTCATTCTCATTGTATTCATAATCAGGAAGTGAAATAGAACCATCAATACCTGTGTATACATCATCAGAGTCACAACTAGATCCAGATATCCATACATCATTTAATTTACCATCAAACTTGTTATTTATAGGAGATACAGACCATTTTTGATTAATAGCCCATGTATCAACTAGATCATTCATAAGACTTCCATCAATAACATACCACTTCTTAGCCTCAACACCTTTATGGTGAATAGTCTTTGTATCAATAACTTTAAATATCGTAATTTGTGCTGGAGCAACCATATATCTTCCCCACTCACAAATAAGATTTGGATGTGGCATTTCTCTTTTTTCTGATTCTTTTTTAAGTAGTTCAAATAATTTTTCTAATATTTTGTCTGCAGAATATTTTTTATTTCTTTCAAAAGGTATTGGCATTCCTCCACCAATATCTATTGTATCTAAACTTGGGTTAGTTTCTTTAAGTTTAAAATACACATTCAAAGCATACTTTGTGGTTTCTATCATATCAGAAAGTTTTTCAATCTTACCAATTCTATAATGTAAAACTTTTAAATTTTTAAATGATGACATTTTTAAAAGCTCATTCCTACTAAATCCAAATCTATCAATTTGTTTATTCCAATTAGTTTTAGATTTTACAGGGATATCTAAACGTATACCTACATCATATTTAGAATTTTGAAATGTCTTTAATTCAGATGGCCCTTCTATGATTGGTACAACTTTAAGTCCCCTGTGTTGAAGTTCATCTATTAAATTAATATATTTATCTGTTTTTGGACCGTTACAAAGAATCCTCATTTTCTCATTAAATGATTCTTGTTCCAACATTTTTTTAATTATATACAATTCGTTGTATGACGATGTCTCTATATTTGCTCCTTCACCTACCATTGCCATAACTACTTCTTTGGTTTGATTACTTTTCATTGGGTAATGATAAAAGAATTTGCCTTGGTATTTATGTTTTTTTATTATTGAAGATGATAAATCAAGTAAGTCTTCAACTCTTTCTTCTATGATATATGGAAAAAGTATTTCTAATGAAGTACCAAACTTTTCAGCAAGATAACGAATATTGTATACATTATTCCCTTCTTTAGCTATTAAATCTCCATCTTTATTGAAATCAAAATATTGGGTATTGAAATCATTTATACCGAGCTTCCATAACTTTCTAGAAGCAATTGATCGTTTGGTCATTCTTTTTATTAAGCTTTAGTACTTTTAGGCTATTACTATGTTAACATAATAACCCATAGAAAACTTAGCTTTTAATAAACATTATAATAGAATATATCATAACAAAATGAGCGAATTTGTAAAGAAAATTATTGATTAAAATATTTATGGTAGGATATTATAGTCCTTCTTTTTTAAGACTTTCAATTAATTCTTTATTCTTTTTAGACAATTTGGTTGGCATAAGTACTTGTATTCGCATTATTATGTCACCTCTTCCACGATTTGTTGGTACTCCTTTGCCTTTTACTCGTAGCATTTCACCATGATTTATACCTTCAGGAATCTTTACTTCAACAACTTTTCCTTCAAGAGTTTTCAAATCATATGTCATACCCAAAAGTGCATCAGTAAGTTTAATATTTAAATCCATTACCAGATTCATATCATCACGTGTAAATACAGAATGATTTTTTACATTTAACTTTATATATAAATCACCTGTCTCACCATTTTGGATAGCTTCACCTCTGCTTCTTACACGAAGTGTCTCTCTGTCATTTACTCCTTCTGGGATTTTAACAGTAATCGCTTCTTCTTTTTTATATACACCTAAACCTTTACATTGACTACATTTTTCAGCAGGAATTTTTCCATTACCAAAACAATTATCACAAGTTTTCACTGATGAAAAGTTACCAAGAATAGAGCGTTTCACTTCACGAACTTGCCCTTGACCATTACACACACTACAATTATTCATCTTTGTACCTACTTTTGCACCAGTACCATTACAGATACCACATGTTGATTGTTTATTTACATTTATTATTTTCTCTGCTCCAAATATTGATTCTTCAAAAGTTAAATATATATCAGTAGATAGGTCTCTACCTTTCTTAGTTTTTTGTCTGCGTCCTCCACCACCAAAAAAGTCTCCAAATATATCACCCAAATCACCCATGTCGAATTCCATTCCTCCATTTTGACCAGAAAAATCAAAACCACCAAATCCACCCTGACCTCCTCCGAAACCACCTCCACCAAAGCCTTGTGGACCATCTGCATTACCAAATTGATCAAATGAAGCTCTCTTTTTATCATCAGAAAGCACTTGATATGCTTCATTTACCTCTTTGAATTTTGTGTCATCACCCTTATTCTTATCTGGATGGTGAACATGCGCAAGCTTATGGAAAGCTTTCTTGATTTCATCTTTTGAAGCATTCTTATCTACTCCTAATGTTTTGTAATAATCTTTTGGCATAATTTATTTATGATAACATAAAATACAATAAAGTGAATTTTCAAATAGTCTCTAAAAAATGACTTACGGAGGCCATCGGGCCTAGTAGGAGCAAAAAATTCAGTACAATTTTATTGTGTGCATTTTGAAGAGATCTATTTGAAAAAGAGCTTTTATTATTTTTTATTTTTGTTCTGGATTTTCTTTTACTTCTGCTTCTTTTATTTCTGGCTCTTGAGCTTCTGGTGTAGGGTTCTCACCTTCTTTTGGTGCAGTACCAGCTTTACTCATAGCTTCACCTATCTTTGACATTTCATTTGAGAGTTCCTCTGTTGCCTTTTTGATAACTTCAAGGTCATTCCCTTCTTTAGCTTTTTTAACTTCGGTAATTTTATTTTCTATTTCAATTTTTATTTCTGGTGTTACCTTATCCCCATAATCTTTAATAGATTTTTCAGCAGTGAATATCATCATCTCTGCAGTATTTTTAATATCTGCTAACTCTTTTTTCTTTGCATCTTCATCTGCGTGTGCTTCTGCTTCATCTCTCATCTTTTTAATATCTGCTTCTGTAAGTCCTGAAGAAGCTTCGATACGTATAGATTGAACCTTACCCGATGCCTTATCCATAGCTTTAACATTTAGTATACCATTTGCATCTACATCAAAAGTAACTTCAACTTGAGGAATACCACGAGGTGAAGGTGGAATACCATCTAATATAAATCTTCCAAGAGATTTATTATCAGAAGCCATAGGACGCTCACCTTGAGTTATATGAATTTCAACACTTGTCTGATTATCAGCAGCAGTTGAGAATATCTGTGATTTAGAAGATGGAATAGTTGTATTTCTCTCTACAAGCTTAGTCGCAACTCCACCCAAAGTCTCAATACCCAATGATAATGGAATAACATCAAGAAGTAATACATCTCTGACGTCTCCTTGTAAGACACCTGCTTGTACAGCTGCACCAAGTGCTACAACTTCATCTGGATTTATAGAACGATTTGGCTCTTTGTTAAATAATTTTTTGACTGCTTCTACTATTGCTGGCATTCTTGTCTGTCCACCGACTAGTATTATTTCATTAATTTCACCCATTTTAAATGGTGAAGCATCTATAGCACGCTTTGTGATCTCAATAGAGCGAGTTACATACTCTTCTGCTAATGATTCCAAAACTGCACGTGTCATCTTCAAAAGTAAGTGTTTAGGTCCTTGAGCGTCTGAAGTTATAAATGGAATATTTATTTCAGACTCCATAGTCGTTGAAAGTTCATGCTTTGTTTTCTCAGCAGCTTCCTTTAGACGTTGAAGTGCAAGCATATCTTTAGTAACATCTATACCTGATTCTTTTTTATATTCATCAGCAATCCATCTAACAACTTTCTGATCTATATCTTCACCACCCATGTGTGAGTCTCCATCAGTTGATTTAACTTCTATGACATCATCACCAACTTCAAGTACAGATACATCGAAAGTACCTCCACCAAAGTCATAGACGACTATCTTTTCATTTTTCTTTGTATTAAATCCATAAGCTAAAGCTGCAGCAGTAGGCTCATTTATAATTCTTTTAACATCTAGTCCGGCAATTACACCTGCATCTTTAGTTGCTTTTCTTTGTGCATCATTAAAATATGCAGGAACAGTGATAACTGCTTCAGTAATTTTCTCACCAAGTTTTGCTTCAACGTCTGCTTTAATTTTACTTAAGATCATTGCTGAAATTTCCTCTGGGCGAAGCCAAGAATCACCGATCTTTGTTTCTACTCCACCGGTACTGCCTTTCTGAATTTTATATGGAATAGTCTTCTCATCTTTTTGAATTTCAGGATCTTCATACATATGACCAATAAATCTTTTAATACCATAAATAGTATTCTCAGGGTTCGTCACAGCTTGACGTTTGGCAAGTAGACCTACCATCCTATCACCATTTTTTGTAACAGTGACAACTGATGGAGTTGTACGTGCACCTTCTATATTCTCAATAATTTTTGGTTGTCCTCCTTCTATAATAGCAACCGCACTATTTGTTGTACCCAAATCGATACCTATAATTTTACTCATATATTTCTTTGGCTCGTCGTAGCTTTCTGCGTAGACGGCAAATTAATTAATAATGTTAATAACTTTTTACAATAATTATTTGAATAAAATAGCTTTTTTCAAAATTCACACAATAATTTTCTACTGAAAATTTTGCTCCTACTCGGCTCGACAGCCTCCGTAAGGTATTTTTCAAAGACTATTATATTTTCATAATTAGAGTATACACCCACATAAATATTTTGACAAGTATTTAGTGACCACTAAATACTTGTATAATATATAAAATTGTTTTATAATAGTCAATATGTTAAAAAAGCCATCAATTCAAAAAGCTATTTTAAAAACTCTTTCAAAAAAGGGCGTATCTTCTCTTAATTCAATCAGAAATGATGTTGAGGAAAGTATGACTTCTACACCAGATGCAAGTAATAAAACTGGGTATGCTATTACTAGATCTATTAAGAACCTACTATCTGATGGTCTAGTAGAAGCATTCAATACTGAGCACAATCAATATATAAGATTAACTAAAGAAGGCAAACATAAACTAAATAATATAGCCTTAGAGTGTGAATCTAGCTTAGTCTCAACATCTTGGGATGGCTACTGGAGAATAATACTTCTTGATATACCAGAAGAAAGGAAGAGTGAGCGTGAAGCAATTCGCTACTTACTAAAGAAAGCAAGCTTCGTATGTCTAAAAAATTCAGTTTGGATATCTATGTACCCTTTTGAACATTTATTCACAAATATTAAAAATGATTTAGGTTTATCTATTGAACTTATAATTATTGTCACAGATAAAATAGATGAGGAAACAAAAAAAGAATTTTTTAAATTGTGTCAAAAAATTTAATTAAATAAAAAAATAAAGGCAATCTTTACTTTTTTTATTATTATTTGTATTCAAAAATATTTACTCGTGCAGGACGGATTACCCTGTCACCAATTTTGTAGCCAGCTTGAATTATGCTTTCGATAGTATGATCCCTGTCTTTAATATCTGTACTGACTGATGAAATTGATTGATGAAAATTTGGATCAAAAGATACCCCTACTTTATCAATTTTCTCTATACCTGAATCAGATAAACCGTTCATAAATTGAGTATATATATATTCAACACCAATTCGCCAATTTGAATCAACTTTCTCCCATGCTTCTTTATTTGCAAATGCCATATCAAAACTATCAATAGCTGGAAGTAAATTCCTAGCCATCTTTTCTTTTATTATAATTGAAATATTCAATCGTGAAGAATCGAGCTCTTTTTGAAGATTAATATAGTCAGCCTTTGCTCTTTGCCAACCAGTCAAATACTCTTCTTTATCCTTACGACATACTTTTAAATCTTCACGAATTTTCTTCGTCATATCCTTAGTAGAAATTTCTTCACCATCTTCAGTAGAATCAACATAACTAATATCAGATTCTACAGATGGTAAAACAGAATCACTACTTTGATCATCACCTATTTTTTCCAATTCATCTATTCCAATATTTTCTTTTTTTATTTCTTCATCATTCATAGTTCTATCTTATACAAAAACAAAGACTTTTTCAAGTCCTTGTTTTTTAAATAAATATTAACGTTTACTCCACTGTGGTGACTTACGAGCTTTCTTGAGTCCGAATTTCTTTCTTTCAACAGTTCTAGGATCACGCTTAAGCATTTTAGCTTTTTTAAGATCTGATCTTAACTCAGCATCATACAAAACTAATGCACGAGATATACCATGACGTACAGCCTCTGCTTGAGCATGTGAACCACCACCTTTAGTAGTAACTACAATTTCAAACTTTTCAGCTGGTGTTGATGTCTCAAATGCACCTGTAACTATCTTTTTTAATTCTGGTGTAGGAAAATATTCTGTAAAATCTTTGTCATTTATTGTATAAGTAGTTTTAGTTGACTTATACAAACGTACTACGGCAACAGCAGTCTTACGACGACCAATTGCTCTAAAATATTCTTTTGTTATTGTTTTCTTTTCTGCCATATATTATTCTGTTATTGTTAAACGCTTCATCATTAGTGGACGAAGCTTATTTGCAGGAAGCATACCAAAAACTGCTAATTCATAAAGTCCTTTCCATCCTTTTTTATCAATAATCTTTTCATTAGTTTTAGTTTTAAAACCTCCTGGTTGACCTGAGTAAGTCTCATGAAGAGTTTCTTTCATTCTTCTTTCTGACATTTTTGTTTTAGATGCATTCTTAATATAAACACGAACATCAGCAACACTATTTGTAGTGTATTCTGGTGAAGTTTTACCCATAAGAGCTTTTGCTGCTTTACTTGCAACACGACCTAAGACTATATCTGTAGCATCAATTGTGTGTACTTTTGTCATATATTATATAAATTCAATTATTGCCATTTTACTAGCATCTCCAAGTCGACGTCCAATCTTGGTTATTCTTGTATATCCACCTGTACGATCTTTATATTTCGGTGCTATAGTGTCTATTAATTTATTCGCTTCTGCTGTAAGATTATACAAACGAGATATAACTAATCTTCTCGAAGCTAGAGTACCAACATTAGCTTTTGTAATTAATTTTTCAATTGCAGGACGAAGTTCTTTAGCTTTGGCTTCAGAAGTTTCAATTTTTTCACGAGCAATAAGAGAAAGCATAAGACCTTTCATTAAAGCATGTCTTTGATTCTTATTTCTACCAAATTTTCTTACATTATTTCCGTGTCTCATATTATTATTAATTATTTATAAATATTTAAATT
>CAIOXR010000013.1 GCA_903862375.1 uncultured bacterium | reverse complement strand
TTTAATATAATAGAATCTATCTTTTTTTTATTATATATTGTTTATTTATGAATGATTATAAAAAATATCTCCCAAGTAAAAAATTTTTTGCAATTATACTGTTTATAATTATAATAATTGTTATGTTTTTTACCTTAAAAGGCATAATTTCATTATTCAAAAAAAAGAATACAAAAAATGATACTCCGGTCAAGGTTAGCGTAGGTGAATTAATCCAAAAAGATAGTAATTCTAATGGAATACCTGACTGGGAAGAATATCTATGGGGTTTAAATCCAAATAAGAATGGTCCAGAAAATAAAGAATTTATCTTATCTAAAAAAAATACATTATCTCAGAATAATGAGACCATATCATCAAATGATTCTAACCTTTCGGTAGAAAATGATACTCTTTCTAAAGAGTTCTTTGCTACTATCATATCTCTACAGCAAACAGGTTCTTTAGATAGTGAATCTATGAACTCTATATCCAATGCAATAGGTGACAACGTAAAGACTATAGAAATTGATGATATTTATACTAATAGTATGATGAAAATTGAGAATGACTCGATTGAAGCAAATAAAAAGTATCATGATGACTTAACCAAACTTGTATCTAGCTATAGCGACTCAGATATTGGGAATGAACTTACCTTTGTAATTCAAGGCTTAAGCAATAAAGACAAACAAGCATTATCCCTAGCAAAAACTATTGCAGTTTCTTATCAAAAATTTGGCAAAGACCTAGTAAAAATACCAGTGCCAAAAGTTCTTGCATCTTTACAGTTAAGTGCTGCAAATAATTATGAAAAAACAGGTCAAACTATAAATAGTCTTACCTTGATGTTAAATGATCCCTTAGGTGGCATGAAAGCATTATTAAATTATAAAAAATATAATGATGCTTTAAGTTCTGATTTAGAAAAAATCTCTGAAATTTTGCAATAAATGTTAAAAAAGTGATATAATATAATTATAATAATTATGAAAAAACAAACTGCACACAAAATAATAACATTTGTTTTTTTATTGTTTTTAATTTTACCTATTTTATCAGTAAATGCAGCTATGCAATCAAACTCAAGTCTTTATTCTAATCCAAATATTGATAATGGTAAGAATCCTTACAAATTTAAAGTTTCAGATGTAGTAAACTCGAGCGTATTAACAAGTGTTGTCGGTTGTACAGGTGTTGTAAATAAAGTTGCCAAATGGATGTCTACCATAATGCAATCACCAGAACAAATTGCAAAAATGGCAAAAGATGAAGTTGATAAAAAAAAGGAGCAACTTAAAGCAGCCTGTAGTTCTGTAAAATCCGGCTTAGAGGCAGCTGCTGGTACGGTACCAATGGTAAATAATTTAGTTAAACCATTAGACACTAAATTAGCAAAAATGCCAAGTTGTGTAGATCAAGTAAATGCAATAGATGATAAATTAATTAGAGCCGCACTGGATCAAGAACAAGAAACTAAATCTAGAGATTTTAAAGAACAATGCTTCGATGGTATTGCTATAACACTAGCAAAGAATCAACTCACGGCTATGGCTCGTAGTACTATGAACTGGGTAAACTCTGGTTATGGAGGCAATCCACTTTTTGTACAAAATATGAAGAATCTTACTTATAATCTCGAGAAAAATGTTGTAGAAACTGGTATAGATGTTATGCTTGCACCAGAAAATGCTAGTCCTTATGCTATGGATTTTGCAAAAACTACCTTTAATAATAAAGGGGTTATGACAAGTTCATCTAAATTCCTTGGAGGGCTTCAATCTGACCTAGGGAATTTTATAACAGATCCTACTTCTTATTATACAGATGACCAACTTAACTCAGCTGAAGATACAAGAACTGTAGTTCAAAGAGCTCAAGATGCAAATAATACTTTCGCAAATAATTTCTCTAGTGGGGGATGGAATGGCTGGCTAGCATTAACACAAACAGAAAAGAATAATCCTCTTGGCTTTAATATAATCGCAAGTCAATATATGAATGATATTCAAGCTCAAGCTCGAAGTGATATTAAGGATGAAGTTACACAAAATAATGGTTTTATGAGTCAAAAAGAGTGTATCCAGTGGCAAATGTATAGTGGTAAAGATGATAAACCTATAAATGCTAATAGAGCTGGGACTGCATTGTTTATACCTACTCTTACAAAAACTAGACCAGCAAATCTAGGTCCCACAAATAATAAAGCTGATTATGGTAAATGCTTTGATTGGAAAGTGACCACACCGGGTAGTTTGATTAAAGAGAAAGTTGGGAATTATTTAAATTCACCAGAACGCCAGCTAGAACTTGTAAAAACAATTAATGACTCATTAAATGCTTTATTCTCTGTATTAATATCAAAACTACAAAGTGGAGGATTAACAAGTCTTTCTGATTCAGCAGTTAACACAAATTGGGAAGATAATATGAATAGTCTAGCAGACAAATCATCCAATAATAATAATAATTATGATAACAATGGTGCATATGATAATTTTAATTTAACTAGAGATTTAGGGAATACTTATGTACACGAACCAGCAATTTCTTATGGTACTTGGAACGCCAAAGATAATTGGACTACAACAAAAAATGAATTAAATAATAATAAAAAATTGTATCCAAGCCTAAACCCTGAAATTTATAATGCAACGACTAAAGAACCACTTTTGACAAATAATGCATTCTATACAGTAGATACCGCTGGTAAAACTAAGCTGATTAATGATGGTTATAATGATTGGAAAGTTGGAGATAGAGCCTTTTGGAACGGAACTGAGTGGCAGGATTGGAAATGCGGATCAAAAGAGGAGAATGGTGAATGTCTTGATCAAAAGAGCCCAATCGCTAAAAGAGGAGTTATACAAATACAAGAAGATTATATAGTAGCAGCCAAAGAAATACTACAAATATTACCAAAAGTAATGACAGGACTTGGTGAGCTTGATTATTGTCTACCAGGTCCAAATCCAAATTATAAAATTAACTCTACAGAAGCAGAATCAGCATATCAAGATTGGGTTGGGTCTATGTTTGCTGGAGCAATAGACAACTCAAATGAAAGATTTGGTGTAAGAATAGATAAAGAAAAGGATAGAACATATGAAAATTTACACGATATATTTAAAGATAATAGTGCCACTTGGGTTACTATACGACAAAGTATGGAACCACTAATTCATGAATTCTCAGTAATTTGTGATAGAGGTGAAAGTGGCAATGACTGTGTTGATTCATATTTTTATGCAAAAAATGGAAATATGAATAAATATCAACAAAGTCATTTATCCGAAAAAAATGATCTTATCACTGCTACTATTAACGAAACAAGTAACTACATGTTTAGTAATTTCTATGAAATCTTTGACCCAATGATGAATAATCTATACTTTAAAAATATTACTAGTATGTATTTAGAAAAAGAAAATAAATCTATTGATATAGAGAAAGACAAAAATCCTGAGTATGTACCTATGGCTGAGAGTGGTTACGATATGACAAAAGATATAATGTTCTATAAAGATGAAACTAATCAAAAAGTTGAAGAATATAAAGCTGCGATAACTCAAGCTAAAGTAAATATCGCTAAACTTCAACCAATAAGAGATGAAGTAAGTGGAATAATCAAAGCGGCACAAGATCGTCGTAAGGTTCAATTAGATAAATTAATAAATCAACCAAACGAACAACCAAAGTTAGAGTGTGCATCTGTACAAGATACTTGTCTAAAAAAACTCGGTGCAGATGATACAAATACAGTAATTACAGAAAAAATGCATGATACTTGTCTTGCAGAATACAACACATGTATAAATGATAAAACAAAAAGTGGAGAGATATTAAGTGATGCAAAACTTCAAGAATTATATAATAGTTGTCTAGCAGAAGAAAACATACAAGTGTATGATGCTGATGGGATAATAGGCATGGGCAGTAAAGATGAAGAGAGGTGTAATGATGGAATTGATAATGATTTGAATGGATTAATTGATAGTAATGATCCAGCTTGTCCACAAACAACTACAAATGATATGAAGTGTATCCCTATAAATGATCATGATGTAACTTCTTACTTACTAAGTTGTAAAAATGGAAGTAAAGAGTGCAATGGAAAACTTAATACAAATAACTACACAAAAAATTCTTGTGAAAGTCGTCTTGATTTAAATAGTTGTACTAAAACTGAATATATCTATGCTGGTCCGACTTATCATCAAAACTGGTTCGACCCATACAACTCATACAAAATAAAAACATGTGGATGGGCAAATGTTAAGCCAGTACCTGGACAATGCTCTGATGTATCAGGAAGTAGCAATGAAATACATTCCTATATGTCTGACACAGGTTGTGCTGATGGAAAATGTAAAGGAAATCTTGAAGCAAGCAAATATTCTTCAGAAATTTGTAGTCGTCGTGGACCAAATGATTGTACAGCTACAGATGTCATAACAGCCGGTCCAACAATTTCAGCATTTAAAATATTAAAACCTAGTACTTGGGATAGATATAACGCATATACAGTAAACAAATGTGAGTGGAAAAATTAAAAGATAACAATTAAAATATGGAAAATAACCCTAAAAAAAGTAAAGCATTAATTATAACAATAATATTTATTATTTTACTTTTAATAGTGGGTTACTACTTTATTTCAAATAGGGCAAAAATATTTAATACTAAAGGTGCAACTTCTATCTCTAAAATATTTTCTCCTCTTTTAGGAACTTCAAAAACTGGAACGATAAAAGTCATAAATGATAATACAAATTCAATAACAAATAAAGGTAGAATAACTGGTGTTGTAATGACAACTGCAAATGGAAACAAAATTGTTCAAGCAGAAGCAGGAGAGAATTTAAAAAAAGGAGATGTGTTGTATATAGCTTCATTTAATAAAAATAATGAACCTATTGTTATGAAAGCAATATCTAGTGATAAAAATAAATCATTAGTTTTTGGTGTTGCAAGTAAAGATACCAATAAGGGAGATCAAGTTGATGTCCTTACTCAAGGGATATTAAGTGGACTTGTAACTAACAGACAAGAAGGAACGCTCTGGGCGACAAATAATCCATTATACCTAAGTGATACTATTTATGGAGGTTTGACCAAAAACCCACCGACCCCTCCTTCTCTCGTTGTACCAGTAGGTAGTGTCCTTGCTGTTGATCCTATGAATGGATCTATCAGAGTAGGAGATTTAACTAAAAATACAAATCTTATTTCAAATGAAATAAATAGCCTTAAAAAATTAAATTCGAGTTTGCTAAATAATTCATCTAGTGATATACGTGATTTTTGGGATTCAATATTTGGGGGAGGAACTGCTGACAATAACACTGTTGACACTACTGATTATAACAATACAAATAATAATGGTTTTGCACTTGATTCTATAACTATACCTAATAATAACACTGATGGTAATAATAATGATTTTCCTTCTGTTATTGTTACAGCATCTCCTTCTATATTAAAGTCAGGTGAAGTATCAATAATAAACTGGACTTCAAGAAATGCAACTTCTTGTGATGCTGGAGTAGGTAATGGAACAGAAGTATCAGGATCATTCCAGACTGACCCATTAACAAAAAATACTTCATTTACTGTTACTTGTAAAGATGACACGGGTTCAGCAAGTAGTACTGATGTATATATAACAATAAATGATATTGGTATTAATAATGCTCCAGCAATCACAGTAACAGCCAAACCTTCAATAATAAAATTAGGCGAAACTTCAATTATATCCTGGAAAGCAATTAGATCCGTATCTTGTGATGCTGGAGTAGGTAATGGAACAGGAGTATCAGGATCATTCAAAACCGAAAAATTAACAGATAATAAATCTTACACTGTAGTATGTACAGGTATTGATGGATCAAAAAGTAGTGGTAATATTATAGTATATATAGGGAATGAAGGAACAAATGCTAAATGCTTGAATGGTGCTGATAATCCTGAACTTTGTACAACTATTGCTGGTAAGTGTTTAAATAAAGCTACAAATCCACCAACTTGTACTACAACTGGTGGGAATGGGGGTGGAGCTGGTGGTGCTAAATGCTTGAATGGTGCTGATAATCCTGAACTTTGTACAACTATTGCTGGTAAGTGTTTAAATAAAGCTACAAATCCACCAACTTGTACTACAACTGGTGGGAATGGGGGTGGTACAGGTGGAGATAGTGTAAATGTTTGTAAGAATGATGCTGTAAATTATCCACTTTGTACAATTAATAATAAAGGTGGTTGTATTGATGGACAAATTAATCCACCTCTTTGTACAATAGTTAAAGATGGCAAAGGAGGTACAAAATGTTCAAATGGTGCAGATAACCCTACTAAATGCAATACAATTGGTGGACAATGTTTGAATGGAGCAATAAATCCTGATCTATGTAATTATATTGATGGATATAAATTCCCAGCTATAAAATTAAGTGCAGACCCTATCCCTGTTCCATATGGAGAAAAAACGACAATATCATGGACTTCTATAAATACTACTTCTTGTAAAACAAATGATAGCAAAGAAGTTGGTACAAATGGTTCATTTACAACTGAAGCACTAACTACGGGTAAATCTTTTACTGTTACTTGTACTGGTGATTTAGGGTCACAAAGTGCAAATATATTTATAGGTGTTACTGGTGGACCAAAAGATATAATGAGTGTAACTGTAACTGCAGATCCTACCTATATAAAGTCTGGTGGATCTTCTACTATAAAGTGGACATCTACAAATACCACAAAATGTAATACAAATGCTATTTATAGAGGAACTGGTAAAACTGGTTCATTCTCTACTGGTTCACTTACTGAGAGTAAGTCATATGCTGTGATGTGTACTGGGGCAAATGGTTCTGTGAGTCAAGATGTTAAGGTTAATGTTACTGCTGAAGATATAAATACAAATAATAATATAAATACTGATATGATACCAGCTTGTTCAGATGGAATAGATAATGATGGAGATGGTCTAATAGATATTAAAGATCCAAATTGTCATACTGGTGGAGATATAAATGCAAATTATATTGCAACTCATGATTCTGAATCTTCATCTCCTCCACCATCGGATTCAGAAGTAACCAATAATCGTTGTGAATTGATAGATAAAAACCCACTTGTGTTTACTGAAGATGAGAAAGCCAGACTGGAAGTTTTGCTTCGTAAATTCTATCTTATATCATCTACACTTAGAACTCCTGAAAGTTTGTCTACTTTAAAGAATGAAATAGAGCAAAACCAAAGTTTTATCGGACAAATATCTAACTTAACTAAACAATGTTATCTACAAACAAATGATAAAGAAGATTATGATGCATTTTGTTTGAAAAATAGAGATTTATGTTCAAAAGATGAGTTCGCTAGACAATCAAACCCACTTTATGATACTTCACATATGACAAGGAATGGTAATCCTTGGTTCTATAAATCAAATAAGGGGAGTTTCCCATATTCTAAAGAAAATGGTACCGGTTATCTTAAACTAGACCTATTAAAAGATTCAAATAATAACTGTAGAAATGTCTCAGGTTATTATTATGGTACAGCTGTAACACCAGGAAGTAACCCAGAGATAGACTACGACTGTAATACATATAATACATTTGAAGGTTATGGTAGTTGTACAAAAAAAACACCGACTCCACCACAAAATTCAGAGGCCTTTCAACGCGGTTGTAAATGGAAAGATGGAGTATATTTCGATGAAACAGAAAGAATCTTAAATATTTGGTAAATAAAATATTAAGGAAAATAGTAATTTTAAATTAAAAATAAATAATGAAATTTATAATTTAAATGCTATAATGGTTATGTGCATAATGACTGATTACTAACTGTGAGAAGTATAATAATGAAAAAAGTTTTATCTTATATTTTAATATTATTTATTATTTCCGCGAATCTTTTCGCCCCTTTCAGTGTGGGGATAAATAAAAACTTACCTAAAATAACAAAAAACATTGTAAGAGCTGATGATCTTCCTATGTTTAGTATAGCACCCATACCTACCAGTAATTCTATCAAAGTTGAAGGAACTACAAACAAAGGATGGGTATTCCCAACAGGTACACTTATTTATGTTTATCTATATGATTCACAAAATAGTTTAGTTGGAACTGAACAAACTGCTG
The DNA here is from genome assembly GCA_903862375.1 of uncultured bacterium. Taxonomy (GTDB): domain Bacteria; phylum Patescibacteriota; class Minisyncoccia; order Phycocordibacterales; family UBA9973; genus UBA8515. Next base: position 14,916 of record CAIOXR010000013.1, on the reverse strand, counting down.
ATATTTCTAATTCAGATGAAAAAGTCCAACCTAAATATTCTGTAAATTTTACAGGATTGAGCACAACGACTCCATATAGAATAAAAATCAAAGCAGGTGATTTACCAGAAAGAGAAATGACAGGAGTTTATACACTATCTGCAGATGGAACAATTGTTAAACCTGTAAGTAGCCTAAAAACAACTACGATAGAAGGAACTGGGAAAAATGTTGTAAGTATGCCATCCTGTGGAATTTCAATGTTTGGTGGAACTCTTGCTGGGTGTATATCCCAAATAATTTACTATTTACTTTTTGTACCCACTTCATATCTATTTGCTTTAGCTGGAACATTTTTTGATTATACTTTTTCATATTCAGTACAAGATTCTTCTTATCGTTCAGCCTTCGTAGTACAAGGATGGGGACTTGTGAGAGACTTCTGTAATATGTTCTTTATATTCATAATGCTGTATGTTGCAATAGGAACAATACTTGGAATTCACGGTGTAGACACAAAACAAACAATTATAAATGTGGTTATTATTGGTTTATCTATAAACTTTAGTCTTTTTGCAACTCAAGTTATAATTGATGCATCAAATATAACAGCGAGAGTTTTTTACAATTCTGATTCTATAAAAATTACAGAAAATGGCGCAAATGGTGTAGCCAATACCACACCTGGTTTGGTTATAGGAGAAGGAGGAGTAATACCATTATCGGCTGCTCTTGTAAATAAAGTTAATCCACAAAATATAATTATTAATTCTAGTAAAATAGGAAGTATTCAAAATAAATCAATGAGTGCAAGTTCTGACAATACAGATACCTTAACTGCAGGAACATTTATATTAGTTACATTACTAGCTATAGGTATAAATTTTGTAGGCATTATGGTCTTTGCTTCTGTAGGTCTTATGTTTATAGCTCGAGTTATAGGGCTTTGGTTTGCTATGATAATGGCCCCTCTCGCTTTCTTTACTTACATACTTCCTAGTATGGAAGGAACTAAAATGATAGGCTGGAAAAACTGGTGGCCTGAAACTTTTAAACTTGCATTTTTAGCACCAGTATTTATATTCTTCCTCTATATTATTCTTAAATTCTTAGAGATAAATCTGATAGCAGATCCTATGAGTAAAGATGGTTTGTCTTGGCTTATAGCAACCATTATACCTTTTGCATTTATTATGATTTTACTTATGAAAGCAAAGGGTATAGCTGAAGATATGTCTGGTGAGATGGGTAAACAAATAACAAGCAAGATAGCAATGGCAGGAGGTCTTGCTCTCGGAGCAGGTCTCGGAGGAGCAGCAGTCCTAGGAAGAGCGACACTTGGAAGAGCAGGGAGCGCACTTGCAAACTCAAAATGGGCAAGTACAAATGGTGCAATCGGTAGAAAACTTGGTGATATTGGTAAATGGGCTGGTAGTAGTAGTTTTGATGCTAGAAATTCAAAAGCAGGATCTATTTTTGCAAAAGAAACAGGTATGGATTTATCTGGTAAAGATACAGGTATGGGTGGTCTTATCAAAGCAAATGAAGGTGGTTTTGCTAAAGTAAGAGCAGATAAAGTAAAAGCAAGACAAGAGAGAGCTAAACAACTAGAAGTCCACGAAGATGAAGAACTGATGCAAAAGAAAAATGCACTTGAATTACAACTAAAAAGTCTTCAAGATGAGCATCATCATGATCTTGAGGCAATTGAAGGTAAAATTGCATCAAGACAAAAAGATTTGGCTGATAAAAATGCAACAGCAACTAGTTTGGAGGCTGCTGCTGCCACTGCTGCTGCCACTGCTGCTGCCGCAAAGAAAGCTAACAATGGTAATGCAGACCCTGTATTAGAAAAAGAAGCTGCAGAATTAGACAAAGAAGCAAAAGGGGCTAGAGCTCTTGCATTAAAGGTAGGTAGAGAATTGCAAAATCTTAAATATGAAAAAGCTGGAATAAGAGAAGGAGGTGCTATTAAAAATGAAAAAGGAGACATTACAGGATACAGAACACATAATGGAAATATGACACAAACACAACTAGATAAAATAATAGATGAAGAACGTCAAGCTCAAGATGGAGTACTTCAAGCTCAAATTGAATTGGAAGAAGCAGAGAGTAAAGTTATGACAATACAGACTGATGCTAAAGAAGCATTAAAAACAGAGACTGATGCAATTAATAATGCATTACAAATAGAGCTTGCAGCAATAAAGAAAACTGAAGATGATGCTCGTAAGGCGGGAGGAGGAATGATAAATGATGCCTCAATTTTGAATAGTATTAAAGCTTCTCGTGATGCTGCAAATACAAAAGCAAGTGAAGCAATTACTGCTGCAAAAGCAAAAGCCGATGAAATGGTATCAAAAGCAAATATATCATTTAATGATGCAACAAATAATGTAAATAGTGCTATAAATATGGCAAATAATGCAATACAAAATGCAAATACTGCAAGAGATTCTGTTGCAAAAGGAGGAATTGGAAAGTCAATGGACGACTTAGAATATGGAGATATAACTAAAGCTAAAAGTAAAATTTCTCATGAAAATATGCACAGGAAAACAGCATATGCTGAAGAAGTAAATAGTGATTTCAATAGAGTAGTGAATTTCATAACGAGTGGAGGAGAACACAGTGGAAACGGAGCAAGAGAAGCTGCATATAAAATAAGAATGGAATCAAAAGTTGAAAGTGGTAGCCATGGTGGAGGTGGTGGTGGGCACTCAGCACCAGCTGCACATGCACCAGCACCAGCAGCAAAAAAAGAAGCATCGCACGAACCAGCAGATAACGCACATAATGCACATTAAATAATATATGACAGAAAAATTACAACAAACATTAAATATTGAAATACTAAAGCTACCTAAAGAAAAGCAGGATGCGATTAACTCTTTCGATTGGGTTAAAAATGTAGAAGAAATAGGTAGAAAATCGTACTTAAATGATGATGAAGTAAATGACTTACAGCTAGAGACGGGACTTATGCTCATAGGATTAGTTGATTTTGAAATATACGTATTGAATATTGAAAAGAATATAGTAATAAGTAGAACAGAATCACAAAATATAGCAAATGAAATTGTAGAAAAAGTTTTCACACCAATTGCAAAGAGTATTGAAATAGCTATAAAGAATAAAATGAAATCATACGAACCAAAATGGGACAAAAGAATTAATTTTATAATCTCAGGTGGAGATTATTCAAGTTTTATATAAAAAAATGACAACAACAATAGATACATTAGAAATAAAAATAGCAGAAGCAAAACAAAAACTATCTCAAGAAACAAGACAGGCTATAGATGCTGTGAACTGGAAGCAAATCATTCTTGGGTTGAATAATAAATTCAATTCTGAACAGATAGAAGCATTAGAGACAGAGGTAGAACTTTTACTTTGTGGAATTACTTACCCAGAAAACTTTGCAGAAGAGTTAGAAACTAGATTAAAGATATCAAAAGTTGAAGTATCTTCACTTATTAATGATATGGATAAAGCTATTTTCAAAAAAATTCAAGTAGAACTTGAAAATAGAATAAATACTAAAGTAGTAGACACTCCAGTAAAGACAAGAACATTCGTCTCTGATCCTAAATTCTTATCTCTTCCTAAAAAAGTTCAGGAAGCAATTAGTTTATCTGACTGGAAAGAGAACTTATACACTATTCTTAAGAAATACAATATAGCAATTGATAAAATAGGTGAAGTAGAAGAACTCACAACTAAAACAATACTTGGATCAATTCATAATGATCAATATGAGAATAATATTAAAACAATAACAAATTTACCTCAAGACAAGTTAAGTGAAATAATTCCTGAAATTAATGAAAAAGTCTTTAAAAATATTAAAACTGCTATGATGAATAGTGTAGAGAAAGAAGATATTATTCCTCTTCCTCCATATGCTAGTCAAAAAGTAGCTCAGGCTTCCTTACCAAATAATACAAATACTGAATATGCTCTTCCCAATAAAGCTATAAATAGTATAGAAAGTAAGATACCTGTTACAAATAGTGTTGAAGAAAATGTTCTTCCAAATATAAAAGATGAGGATATTTACAAAGAGCATGGCATAGAAATTATTTATAATAATGTACCTAAAAGTACTGATACTATATCAAGCTATGTATTCAAAAAACCTGAAATAAAACTCGGTGATACAAAAGAGAAATCTAGCACGATTGAAGCAAAAAAAGAATTATATAGAGAAGAAATACCAAATTCTGAAAAAGAATATATAGAAAGTACCATAGAAATAAAAAACAAAATTCCTAAAAAACAAGATGAAATAAAACAAATAGATATAATAACAAATAAATTACTAAATAATACTATTAGTCCTACAATTAAAACAGATTATTCTTTGCCTAAAATAAGTAGTCAAAATACTGATTTAATATCAAATAATGTTTCAAGTGCAAAACCTCACGATCCATACCATGAAGCTATATAAAATAATTACTACTAAAAATGCAATTTAAAGTACCACAGTTTATAGATATAGAAGATAAGATTTTTGGACCTTTTACTTTTCGTGAATTTATTTTTTTGCTTGGAGGAGGAGGAATGATTTTTATTATTTATAAAATATTAGGCTTCTGGCTTGGTCTTATACTTATTATTCCAGTAGCAGGATTTACTATTGGCCTTGTATTTGTAAAATTTAATGGTAAAACTTTTTTATATTATGTTGAAGCTTTTTTTAATTATGTTATTTCAAATAAATTATATATATGGAAACAAAGATTAGTAAAAAAAACTACAAAAGAAGAGGAAAAAGTTGAAGTTCCAACTAAAATATCTAATGTACCCATGTTGTCAGAGAATAAACTTAAGGATTTATCTTGGAGTTTAGACGTTCAAGAAAGAAATAATCAATAATTATCAATTACTGGTTACCAATTAATAATTATATGATACAATGAACATAGGTTTAGATAAGTAATTATTAACTACATTATGGCAATAAATGCAAAAGCAGCACAAGAGTTTGTGCCTATAAAAGAAGTTAGAAATGGTATTATCATTCTTAAGGATGGTGGTCTTCGTAGTATTCTTATAGCTTCTTCTATAAATCTTTCTTTAAAATCTTCTGAGGAACAAGTGGCTATTATTAATCAATTCCAAGCATTTTTAAATGGCTTAGATTTTCCAACACAGATAGTTATACAATCTAGACGTCTAGATATAAGACCTTATCTTTTAATGCTTGAAACTCGACTTAAAGAACAAACTGAGCCACTACTTAAAATTCAAACAAAAGAATATATAGCTTTCATCAAATCATTTACTGATGAAGTAAACATAATGACAAAAACTTTTTTTGTTGTTGTACCATATAGCTCAAGTCTAATTAAATCAAAAGACGGAATGATAGATAGTCTTCTAGGAGGGGGAGTTCCAAAAAAACAAGTTGAAGATACTAAGAAATCAATGGATCTAGCTTCTTTTGAAGAAAAGTGTAGCCAACTTGAACAAAGAACCAATGTTATAATAAATGGATTAAGTGGTATAGGTATCAGAAGCAGTCAACTTAAAACTGACGAAGTGGTTGAACTTTTTTATAAAACATTCAACCCAGGAGATATTAGTCAAGGAATTAAATTACAATAATATTATATGGGATTATTTTCATCATTATTTAATAGTAAAACAAATATAGCAAAATCTACTAATGTTGTAATGCCAGTTTTACCTACAGAAATATACAAAGCGGCGACACTTGAACTACAAGATATTATCGCTCCATCTGCACTACAAATAACACCTAGAGGCTTAAATTTAGGAGATAAAATCGCTCGTACATTCTTTGTTATATCTTATCCTCGATATCTTACTGATAATTGGTTCTCTCCTATTGTTAATCTAGATAAAGTATTCGATGTTTCAATTTTTATACACCCAATAGAAACATCAGAAATATTAAGGTCTTTTCAAAAAAAGGTTGCTGAAGTCCAAAGTCAGATATCTGTCCGTGAGTCAAAAGGACTTGTTCGTGATCCAATGCTTGATACCGCATATCAAGATCTTGAGAGTCTTCGTGATAATCTGATGCAGGCACAATCTAAAATGTTTGATGTAGGTCTTTATGTAACAGTCTATGCGGATAATGAAAGTGAACTATTCAAAGTAGAAAGTGAGGTCAAATCATTACTCGATTCAAAACTTGTATATTTAAAACCTGCTTTATTTCAACAAGATGAAGGATTTAAAAGTGTTATACCCTTAGGTATGGATAAATTAGGTATACACCAGAAGTTAGATACAGAACCTCTTTCAAGTTTATTTCCATTTGTATCTTTTGATCTTACTTCTGATAAGGGAATACTTTATGGTGTAAATAGGCACAACTCAAGTCTTATTATTTTTGATAGATTTTCTCTTCCAAACTATAATTCTATAACTTTTGCTACCGCTGGTGCAGGTAAATCTTATGCTACAAAACTTGAAATTATAAGAACTTTAATGTTTGATGCAGAAGTTATAGTTATAGACCCTGAACGTGAATATGAGTACTTAGCAGAAGCAATAGGAGGTAGATATTTTAATATTTCACTTTCTTCTGATCACCACATTAATCCTTTTGATCTGCCTATACCTAGACCAGATGAAACAGCAGCCGACGTACTAAGAGCAAATACTATTAATTTGGTAGGCTTATTTAGAATAATGCTTGGTGGACTTACCCCAGAAGAAGATTCTATTATAGATAGAGCTGTTACTGAAACTTATGCTTTAAAAGACATCACAGCTCAATCAAACTTTGCAAATATTGAACCTCCACTTCTTTCTGATTTTGAGGTTGTTCTTGCTGGTATGGAAGGTAGTAATTCATTAATACAGCGTCTTACTAAATATACTCATGGATCTTGGTCTTCTTTTATAAATAGACCTTCAAATGTCGATATAAATCGTAAATTTGTTGTTTTTTCTGTTCGTGATATGGAAGATGAACTTAAACCTGTAGCCATGTACATAGTCACACATTTTATATGGAATGCTGTACGTAAAAATTTAAAGAAAAGATTACTGGTTGTAGATGAAGCTTGGTGGATGATGAAATCAGAAGATACTGCTTCATTCCTTTACTCTATTGCTAAAAGAGGGCGTAAATATTACCTTGGGCTTGCTACTATTACTCAAGACGTAGGTGACTTTATGAAAAGTCCTTATGGTGTGCCAATCGTTACGAACTCTTCAATACAACTATTACTGAAGCAATCTCCAGCAACGGTTGATGTACTACAAAAAACATTTAACCTAACCGATGAAGAGAAATACTTACTCCTTGAGGCAAATGTAGGGGAGGGTATATTCTTTGCTGGATTAAAACACGTAGCGATAAAAACAATTGCTTCTTATACAGAAGATCAAATAATAACCTCAGATCCTTCACAAATACTCGCTATAAAAAAGGCAAAAGATGAATTAACAGCATCAAACAATAATTAATTTGTATATAGTATTTATCTGTCGTATAATATATAGAGAATGAAAGAATTATCTAGAACTTTAATAAGAATATTTTCTATAATAAGCATATTATTTATGCCTTTATTTGTTTTTGCTGAGATGCAAATAACAACACAAGATGAAGAAATTATGGTAACAGTGTCACCTAGAAATCCTGAGCCTTATCAAGATGTCACTATTAGTTTATCAAGTTATGCAACAGATTTAAATAAAGCAATAATAACTTGGAACATGGATTCAAAAATAATTTTATCTGGAACAGGGAAGATTAATTATACCTTCAAAGCTTCAGGCCCAAACTCAACTAATAATTTTAGTATTATTATAAAGCCTGTTGGGTCTGCAAATACAATTACTAAAAAAGTCAGTATATCTCCATCTGAAATAGATCTATTATGGGAGTCTATAGGTGGCTACACTCCACCATTCTATAAAGGCAAGGCCCTACCCACAAGAGGAGGAAAAATAAAAATGGTAGCGATACCCAACACAGAGACCATAACATCAGGGAATGGTAATATCTCTTATTCATGGAAAAATAATGATAATGCAGAAGTAGATAGTTCAGGGTATAATAAAGATTATTATGTATTTAAAAACGATTTATTTGATTCTAGTAATGATATAACAGTGACAGCTTCTTCGGTTGAAGAGAATTATAGTGCAGAAAAAGAAATGGTAATACAAACATATAGTCCAAGACTTATATTCTATAAAAGATCACCCACAGAAGGTATTCTATATAATAATGCACTTGAAACTGAATCTACTTTAGTAGAAGATGAGGTGACTCTCGTCGCAATTCCTTACTTTTTACCACTATTAGGAAATGAAAATAAATTTAGTTATAATTGGAAGATAAATGGAGAACAAATAAAAACTCCATCAAAGAAGTCAGAACTGACAGTCAGACCAGAGTCTAGGGGTGGTTACGCAAATATAAATCTTATTATTGAAAATGCAGGTGAATTGTTCCAAAAGGTTTCAAATCAATTAAAATTAAACATATAATATGAAAAAACAAATAATAATAAAATACTTTTTATCAATTCTATTTATTTTACTTATATTACCTTTTTCAAAAGCTTTTGCAATTGATTCTTTAGAAAATATAAGTTTTACTCAGCCAGAAGATAATAAATTTGGTACCTCTGGACCATTAAATTTTTCTTTTACATTTACTGTGCCAAAAACAACCAATGGGGTTGCTCAACCTAGTACAAATTTGTTTTTTCAACCATACTGTGACAATGAACCATTGGGTGTTAATAAACTTGATGCACTAAATAGACCAACAATAAGTAATAAATATTCACCAACATATATTTATGATCAATCTAACATCCGATCTTTGGGTCAATATCCTCAAACAAAAAATTGGGTATGGAGTAGTGGGTGGTGTTTTTCTTATACAAGAATTTTAAGATGGACACTATCAGAAGTTGATATAAATGGAAAAATATTAAAAACATATGTAGATTCAAATGTAATATATAAATACAAAGAGGGAAATAGTGGTTATTATTATATTTCTATTGATAAAGATGGAAATTATAAAGAGTCAAATAAGTTTGCAAATACAACATTATGCATAAATGATTCAAAAGCATTTTTATTAAAAAATTCAACATCTAAAATTTATAAAGAATGTGAACTATATGATGATATTCCAAATTTACCTAGGAATGCTACAGATATTACATTAATAAATGGTATCAATAGTACTGAAAATAAATCAGTATATAAGATGTTGGCTCCGTTCGGAAGTTTAAAATGTATGTCTTGGGGGAATACACCTGTGGATGGTTGTATAACTAATAATATAGGAGAATATCTTAATGTAATATTCAAGCTTGCCATAGGCTTATGTGCTGCTTTAGCTGTAATAATGCTTATAATTTATGGTGTTATGTATATGGGTGATGAATCAATTTTTGGAAAAACTGAAGCAAAACATAAAATGACATTTGCAGTGTTTGGACTCATTATAGCACTTGCATCATGGGCATTATTAAACACTATTAATCCTGCATTAACAGGGGTAGGAGGGATAAATATATCTACGGCTGAAATTAAAATTTCTGCAGAAGATACATCTACAGGATCATCAACATCATTATGCATATCTAGTACTCCTCCAGACCCAAATAGTGCATTGGGTAGTAAAATAAATCTCAGTTCTGAAATGATTAACGAATATATAAAAGAAAGAGATAAAATATCAAATTTATCAACAGGCGTTAAGTACTTAATTACCGCCCAAACTGCAGTTGAGGGATTTTATAAGGGTACTAAATCATATAGAACTAATAATCCCGGCAATATAGGTAATAAAGATGATGGATCAACTAAAACATATCCAACATTAGGGGAGGGAATAAAAGCACAACAAAATATTATAACAAATATAGCCACAAACAACGCAAAAAGTTATGTAAATGGCGGAAAATCAAAATGTGCACTTGGAGATGAAACATATAATGGTTATTTATATCAATATTTAAGAATATATTCAACAGGAGCAAGAAATAGTAATGCGTATTTAAATGCTATCATTGGATACTTTAGAGACAATGGAAAAACAATTACAGCAAAAACAACAATTGCAGAAATATATAATATGAAATAAATTTATGTCTCAAAAATTAAAAATTATATTAATAGTTGTTTTAGTACTAGGAGCATTGCTTATAGGTGTCTATTTTTATAATAAAAGTAGGGGAGTAGGGACAGATCCAAATGCAACTGTGTATCAAAAATTTAATCCATTTGGAACTAGTACCAAAGTACCTGTCACAACAAAAGTAGACCCAAACACCGGAGAACAAATTATTGATGATACAGGTATCAAACAAACTGAAATTATAAAATTACACAAACTGACAGATTTTGCTGTTGCAGGAGCAACATATTTTGAAGAGACAAAACCAATAATAGCTAGTACTGAAACAGTAATACCTACTACAGCTGATGTAGTAAAAAATAATCCCATAAAAAATGACATTTTAGGAAATGTTAAACCATCCTTTGAATTAATTCCTTCCCTAAGATATGTAGAGAAGTCCACTGGCCATATATACCAGATGACTATAAATACAAAATCAGCAGGGAAGATATCAAATTCTACTGTACCTAGTGTAAATGAAGTTATCTTTGATGGGAAAGCAGATTCACTTATTTACAGATATGTATCTTTCGATAATACTAGTATTACGAGTTTCATAACTTCAATTAAAAATAAAACTGGATTTTTCTTATCTTCAGACATTACAAATATAAGTCTATCACCAGACAAAAATGCATACTTTACAATAATCAAAAATACAAATGGGGTTAATGGTTTTATTAATTATTTTGATAATACAAAAAGTAGTAAAGTTTTCACTTCTCCATTCTCTGAATGGAGTTCACAATGGTCTACGTTAAATACTATTTTCCTCACCACAAAACCATCATATTTAGTGGAAGGAAGCATATTTAGTTTAAACACTAAAACAAATACATTATCTAAAATATTTGGTGAAGTATATGGACTTACAACTCTTGCAAATAATGATGGTACAAAAATTTTATTTGGAGCATCATTAGAAAAAGGCCCTAAATTAAATACATTTGACATAAAGAATCATACTTCTACTGATTTAGATACTTATGGCTTACCAGAAAAATGTGTCTGGAGTATAAATAATATATATGTTTACTGTGCTGTTCCTAACACTGTAATAGGAACACAGTATCCTGATAGCTGGTACCAAGGATTAATATCTTTTGATGATAGATTTATCAAAATAAATACTGTGACAAAAGAAGTAACAACTCTTACAAACTCATCTAGTAGTAATGTAAATATTGATGGTACAAATCTCTTTTTAGATAAAAATGAATCAAATCTATTCTTTATAAATAAAAAAGATGGAACACTTTGGAGTCTAGACTTATAACTATTAAAAATAAAATACCTAGATTTTATCTAGGTATTTTATTTTTTTAAAACTTTAATTAATACTCATTCCCTACGTATTTTATTACTACTCTTCTATTTGGTCCATAGCCTTCTGATTCAGTTTTAATTTCTGGAATTTTTTCTAAAAACATATGGATGATACGGCGTTCATTTGCAGGCATTGGGTCTATTTCTATATTACTTTTAAAATATTTAGCTCTCTCTGCCATCATATGAGCTATACTCTTTAAGCTATCAAACCTCTTTTTCTGATAACCATTCACATCTATAAAAATATTCGACATCTCTTCTATCCCAGATTCTTTCTCTATCATTTTTCTAACAATATGGTTAAGTGACCTAAGTGTCTCTCCTTCGCGCCCAATCATAAATCTTGAGTCGGGGGTTTCTATCATACACCAAAGCATCCCATCTTCATCTACTATCTCAAGATTTGATATAGTACAAGCTGTATGAATAAAAATGTTTTTTATAATTGTTTTAATTTGATCATTTTGCATATAATTTATTTTTTTTCTTCTAAAGTTTTACGAATATACCACTCCTGAACTATAGTAAATATATTACTTGTTATAAAATATAATGCAACTGCTGCTGATATCTGCCATGCTATATATGCTATAAATAAAGGCAAAAAATACTTAATATTCATTTGCATACTACTGGCCATAGTATCTTGAAAAGAAGCCTCATTGTTATTGGGTTTATCAGTAGTAATTTCTATTTCATTCTTAACTGGAACTGGAGAAGCAAGATAGCCTTGTATAAATTGGGTTATTCCAGCTGAAATAGCTAATATAAGGCTTTTACTTCCTATTTCAAAATAACCAAGAAAATTTGTATTCAAAATACCCGGTTTGTTTAAAAATGGATAAATTAATCCATTATCTATCTTTAAGCCTTTTAATATAACATAATATAATGCAAAAATAACAGGAAGCTGTATAAGAACAACAAGACACCCAGAAAAAGGATTTGTGCCATACTTTTTATATAATTCAAAGGTTTTTTTAGCTTGTTCTTCTTTATTAGGAAAATTCTTTTTTATAAGTTTAATTTCTGGATCCATCCTTTTCATAAGGATTTGACTTTTAATAGATTTCCTTGTAAGAGGGTATAAAATAAACTTAATAATAATAGTGACAAAAATAATAGCAAAACCCACATCACCAAACGTGATGTTATTAATAATAAAAATTAAAATATTAAAAATTGGTTTATAAAAAATGGCATTCCATAGTACACTCATTTATATATTGTATATTAAAAAATCATAATTTCAAAGCAATAACCTATTTTAATGGGTTATAATGATCTTTCTGCCAAGGATGACAACGTATTATCCTTAATATACCCTTATAAATTCCAATTAAAGTACCATATTTGGTAATAGCTTCTTTTGTATATTCTGAACATGTTGGTAAAAATACACATGAATTATGTGATTTAAAAGGAATTCCTTGATACATATTTATCATTTTTATTAATATTTTTTTCACAATACACTAATTAAATTATAAATATTACTTAACACTAGCCTTAATAAAAATAGAAATGATATCTTTTTTTATTTCAATCAAACTAACACCTAATGCCTCTTTTTTATAAAAGAAAATACCAGCATTTAATTGTGGATTTATGGTCCGTAATATATTATAACCTACTCTACGCATAGAATTCCTCTTTACAGCTGTTTTAGCTATTTTTTTGGGGACTACAAAAGCATATTGTGAATATTCTTGCTTTATATAACGAAAAACAAAAAACGAGCCAGAAATGATATTTCCTTTCTTCATAATAGTTTGGAAGATATCTTTGGTGACTCGCTTGTTTTTTGGAAGCATACTATTTAGATATTGAAACTTTTGCACGTCCTTTTTGACGACGAGCTTGAGTAACTTTCTTTCCTCCTACAGTTTTTGCACGAGCTAAAAAACCATGAGTTTTAGCTCTTTTCCTTTTATTTGGTTGATATGTTAATGACATACTAAAAATATATACTAATTTGACATATAAAGCAATATAAGTCACTAAACATATCAACATCTTATTAACACCTTAATTAAGAGTTTTAATTATTGTGTTTATAAAAACATAGGTATAATAGAAAAATGAATACAAAAGAACTGTGGGAAAAATGTTTGTCTGAAATAGAATTAGGAATTTCAAAGGCTAATTTTACTACATGGTTTAAAAATACATCCATAGTTAAAGAAGAAGCTGGTACACTTTATATTGGTGTTCCTAATGAATTTGTTAAAGACTGGCTTTATAACAAATTTCATAAATTAATACTTAAAACAATAATAGGATATGAAGATGGTGTACGTAGCATAGAATATATAATACATAAAAACGAAAATAACATTAAAGCAACAGAGGGAACTATAATTAAACAAGTAAATATAAATAAAGAATTACCACTGAGTGATTTATATTTAAATAAAGATGATAACCTAAATCCTAAATATAGTTTTAATTCTTTTGTGGTTGGACCATTCAACGAGCTTGCTTATGCAGTGTCTCAAGCTATTATCACAAATCCAGGTCAAAATTATAACCCTTTCTTTGTATATGGCGGGACAGGTCTTGGTAAAACTCATATGATCCAAGCAATAGGGAATACTATTAAAACAAAATACCCCCATAAAAAAATATACTATGTCAGTTTAGAACGTTTTGCTATCGACTATATAAATTCAATACAAAACAAAAATCCAAACTCTTTCAAAGAAAAATATCGTAAATATGATGTTATTATTATGGATGATATACAATTCATTTCTGGTAAAGATAAAACTCAAGAAGAATTATTTCATCTTTTTAATACACTATATGAGAACAATAAACAAATAATTTTTTCTTCTGACAAACATCCAAACTTTATACAAGGTTTAGAAGAACGACTACAATCTAGGTTTGCTTCAGGTATGACAGTTCAAATTGTTGAACCAGATTATGAATCAAGAGTAGCTATTATAAAAGCTAAATTTGAATCCACAAATTGTATTATAAACAATGAAATAGTTTCATATTTAGCAGAAATACTTGAAGGAAATATACGAGAACTAGAAGGTAGTTTAAACACAATTATCTGTCAAACCCAACTTAAAAATAAATCTCTCTCTTTAAATGAAGTTAAAACTCTTATAAAGAATAACATTAAACCTAAAAAAACTGTTGCTATTAAAGACATTGTAACAATAATTGCAAATTATTATGATGTTGTAGAGGAGGCTATATATGAAAAAACAAGACGTAAGGAAATAGTAAAAGCAAGACAAGTAGCTATGTATATACTCCGTGAAGATTTTAATATTTCTTACCCCCTTATTGGTAGTAAACTCGGAGGCAGAGACCATACTACTGCAATACACTCTCATTTAAAAATTAAAGAAGATTTAAAAACTGACCCGGCATTATTACAAGAAATAGAAAAAATAAGAATTATGTTTAAATAATAATTTAATAATAAACTGTGGAAAAGATGTGTT
>CAIOXR010000012.1 GCA_903862375.1 uncultured bacterium | reverse complement strand
TTAATGTATGCTTATTTTTTTCTATACCATCATTATATGTATACTGTGGCGTACTTTGAAAAAATACTCAATAAAAAAAAACAATTTACAAAAGAAGATATAGAATCTATTCTTTCACGTGCTGTAACAATAGAAAAAGATATAAAAAATGGAACAGTAAAAAAAGTACTTGCTGATAAGGTTATCGCCTGTATATTTTTTGAACCCTCTACCCGGACTCGTTTATCATTTGAGACTGCAGCGATTCGTCTTGGAGCCAATATTATTTCTGTTGAAAATGCTTTGGCTAGTTCATCTTCTTTTAAGGGTGAGACAATAGAAGATACTGCTCGAATGCTTTCTTGTTATGCCGATGCTATTGTTATCCGTCATCACAAATCTGGGTCAGCAGACATAGCTTCAAGTGTCGCAACTTCTTCTATAATAAATGCTGGTGATGGTGCTAATCAACATCCATCACAAGCATTACTTGATGTTTATACTATAAAGAAAGAATACGGGCATCTCGATAATCTTTCTATAGCGTTTGTTGGTGATTTAAAAAATAGTCGACCACTTCACTCTTTAATGCCAATCTTTTTATTTTATCCAAATAATACATTTTATTTTGTTTCACCAAAAGAACTTGCAATATCTGAAGAATTACGACAAGAGTTGGAAGATAAAAATATCAAATTTATTGAGACACAAAATATGGAAGAAGTATTGCCTAAAGTAGATGTGCTTTATATGACGCGTGTGCAAAAAGAAAGATTTGACAATATTGAAGATTATGAAAAAGTGAAAGATTCATTTTTACTAAAGGGAGAGCATTTAGATTTACTTAAAATGAAATCGATGATACTTCACCCATTACCAAGAGTAAATGAGATTGATCCAGTGATTGATAATGATAAAAGAGCGTATTATTTTGCGCAAGCTCAGAATGGCCTTTATGTTAGAATGGCTTTATTCTTGTATATTTTTGGATTGTAAGAAAAGTCCTTTAGTCACTATCATAATTTATTTGACATTTATTTTATATTTGATAGTATAGGCAAACAGGCTCAGTAGAGCTTATTTATATTGTAGTATAAAAAATATGACAAGATCACTAAAAAAAGGACCATATGTAGATGAAAGGCTTTTGAAAAAGATTGCCGGAAAAAAGCCACTTGAGACTGGTGTTATTAAGACTTGGTCTCGTGCATGCGTTATCTCACCAGAAATGGTAGGTTTCGTATTTGGAGTTCATAATGGAAAGGTTCATGTAGAAGTACTTGTAAGTGAAGATATGGTAGGACATAGGCTTGGAGAATTCTCATTGACTCGTAAGTTTGTCAGACACGGAGGTAAAATGCAGAAAGAATTAGAAGCGAAGAAGAAAGAGGCCGAGATTACAGCATCCAAATCAGCCAAAGCGGCAACAGATACTAAAAAGAAATAATACATCTGCCGATAAGGCATGATTAAACAAAACAATGAAAGCATTTTTAAAAAACTATAGACAGTCTCCCCGTAAGGTTCGCCTTGTCGCAGACTTAATTAAAGGAAAAAGGATTTCTGAGGCTTTTACTCAATTGAAAAATTTACCTAAAAGAGCATCTTTACCAATAGAGAAGCTTTTAGCTTCTGCAGTATCAAATGCAAAACAAGCTGGAGTAAATGAGACAGACTTGTATGTAGAGAATGTCACTGTGAATGAAGGTATTGTTATGAAGCGTTCTATGCCTCGCGCACGTGGTAGTGCTTCCCGTATAAACAAGAGAACAAGTCATATAATGCTTACTCTTGTAGATAAAGGCGCAGATACAAAAGTAAAAAAAGAAGTTAAGAAAGAAAAGGTAGTAAAAGAGAAAGTTGAAAAAACAGAAAAGAAAGAGAAAAAAGCAGTTACAAAGTCGAAAACAACAAAAAAAGTAGAAGATAAAGCTTAATTATATATGTCAAAAGTTGTCCATCCATATGCTCATAGATTAGTTACACTCCGTGATTGGAAGTCACGCTGGTTTGCTGATAAGAAATATAAAGATCTTCTAAAAAGTGATGTTGTTATTCGTGAATTTTTAATGAAAAAGTTGCGTGGTTTCTACGTTTCAAGAATTGAGATAGATAGAAGTGCTAAAGCAACAAAGGTTATGGTTTTCACTTCACGTCCTGGTATGATTATCGGCCGTTCTGGTGAAGGTGCTACTAAGCTTAAAGCAGATATGGTAGCTATGATGAAAAGAAAGAATGTTATTATACCTGAAGATTTTAAATTTGATATAGTAGAAGTTACAAACCCAGATGCAGATGCAGCCATCGTCGGATGTATGATAGCAGAAGGACTTGAGAAGCGTTTACCTTTCCGTCGTGTTATGAAGCAAACAATAGAGAAAGTTATGACAGCTCGTGGAGTCAAAGGAGCTCGTATATATCTTGGAGGACGTCTAGGTGGTGCAGAAATCGCCCGCAGTGAGCAGATCAAACGCGGTTCTATTCCTCTTCAGACTTTTCGTGCAGATGTTGACTTTGCTCGTGAGAAAGCCCATATGAGTTATGGAGATATCGGTATCAAGGTCTGGATATATCGTGGAGAAGTCTTTTCAACAGATAATTCTGCTCCAACAAATAGAAATAATAAATAATTTAATTTTATGTTAACACCAAAAAAAGTAAAATATAGAAAATGGCAGACAAGTAGAACTGATATGACGAAAGTCACACCAGACACAAGAGGTATATCTATATCTTTTGGTTCTTTTGGTCTTAAGGCTATTTCTGGAGGACGTATTCGTTCAAATCAATTAGAGTCAGCTAGAAAAGCAGCACATAGAGCAATTGGTAAAACTGGACGTATGTGGATTCGTGTATTTCCTGATAGACCTTTTACAGCTAAACCTGCAGAAGTAGGAATGGGAAAGGGAAAGGGTGATCCACAAGGTTACTGTCTTGATGTTCGACCAGGCCGAGTATTATTTGAAGTGGATGGTACAACTCCAGCGATAGCCAAAGAAGCTCTTCGCAAAGCTGGAACCAAGCTACCAGTATCGACTCGTGTAGTAGCAAGATAATTTAAATATTATATGGAAACAAAAATTAAAAAAACAAATAAAGTATTGAAAGGAGTAGTTGTCTCAGATAAGATGGACAAGACTGTTGTAGTAGAAGTTACCCGCTTTGTAGAACATAAGAAATATGGCAAACGCATAAAGATGACAAAGAAGTACAAAGCTCATGATGAAGGTAATGTAAAGAAAATAGGCGATAAAGTCGAAATAGAAGAGACAAAGCCGATCTCTAAAGATAAGCATTTTAAAGTAATTTAATTAAATTTTATGATTCAAGATGGAACAGTAGTAGTTATAACAGATAATGCCGGCGGTAAAGTCGGAAAGGTTTTCAAGGTGCTTGGTTCTTCAAAGAAGCGTTATGCTGCTATAGGAGAAAAAGTTATTATTTCTGTTAAAATTGCAGACCCTCGTAAAGCTGTAAAGAAAAAGGATGTTCACCAAGCAGTTGTAGTACGTACTGTAAAATCTTACAGAAGAAAGGATGGATCATATATTCGTTTTGATGATAATGCTGTTGTGATTTTAGAAAAAGATAAGCTTGATCCAAAAGGAGGTCGTGTTTTCGGTCCTATTCCACGTGAACTTGCAGAAAAGGGATTTCAGAAAATTATTTCATTAGCACAAGAAGTTGTTTAAATAAGCAGGAACCATAGGCCTTGCCTTGGGATTATCAAAGGCAAGGCCTATGGCACAAAAATTAATTTATGAAAATCAAAAAAGGAGACAATGTAATAGTTATTGCTGGAAGTAATAAAGGAAAGAAAGGAAAGGTTGTAAAATCTCTCCCTTCCCTAAGTAAAGTTGTAGTTGAAGGTGTGAATATGAGAAAGAAAGCACATAAGGCAAAGAACAAAGGAGATAAAAGTCAGATACTTGAGATTGCTATGCCTATACACGTATCAAATGTTGCTAAATTAGATTAATAATCGGTAATTAGTAATAAAATTAAAAAAATGGAAACAACAAAACAAAAAGAAAAGAAATCATATAGTACTCTTAAAGCCAAGTATGGATATAAGAATGTTATGGCTGCGCCTCGTCTTGTAAAAGTAGTAATAGCTTCAGGAACTGGTTCAGGATTAAAAAGAAACAAAGATCACAATAAGCTTGTGATGGAACGTTTAGCTAAAATTACAGGTCAGAAGCCAGCTACAAAGAGTGCTAAGAAGTCAATCGCAAGTTTCAAAATTCGTATCGGTGATCCAGTAGGAGTTATGGTTACTCTAAGAGGTGCTCGTATGTATGGATTCTTAGATAAGCTTATAAATGTAGCTATCCCTCGTACGAAAGACTTCCGTGGTATAGAGAGAAAGATAGTAGACAATATCGGAAATCTAACTATGAGTATCAAAGAACACACTATTTTCCCTGAGACAGGTGATGAAGAGTTGAAAGATGTTTTCGGTCTTGGAATTACTCTAGTAACAACAGCCAAGAATAAAGCAGAAGCAACTGATTTCTTCGAACTTATCGGTATACCATTCAAGAAATAATTTAAATATTAAATTATAAAAACCCTTAGAGATAAGGGTTTTTATAATGTTTGACAATAGATTGTATATAATTCTAATGCAAACCCATCAAGAATTTAATGAAATATTCTCCCAGAATCCCATATATATACCAGATAGGAGCGTATTCTAGACATATAAGTCCTTTATAATTTGCTTTAAATTAACTATGAATAATTTTAATATTGTACCCTCTATAGTTCCAAGGAGAGACTCCCGTAATCATTCTGATTATATATCCAGAAGAAAATTCTAGTAAATAAAATGCAAACATATATATAATTGCTTTTATGAATATATTTATATCTATCATATATTTCATCCCTAGTATATAGATGAATGGAACTACCGCGTAAATAGGGAACATCCACAAGTATGTTTTACCTGTTAACTTTCTGTCTTTGTTTTTTACTAGATTAATAATTGAAGTCCAAAAGACTTCTAGTGTTATACCTACTAAAATAAAACCGATTATTATTTGTATTATATTAATATATTAAAGTTTTGAAACGATTTTATTAATTTTAAAAAAGTTAAACATTTTGTGACTTAAGACATTCTTAAAAGATTGTATTGTTTTCTTTTTGCCCATAAACCAGACAAACCCTAACAGTATTAGAGTTGTGGTTCCTGGGATCGGAGTAGGATATAGTATGATCCCAGCTAGGATAAGTAGAACTCCAAATAATTTATGATAATGTTTATAATTTTTCATTATTTTTAGTTTAACATAGATATTTATTATGTGAAAAATTTAGCTTCATCTAATCCAAATATTTTGCTTCCTGTATCTAGATTCTCTTTTGGTATATTTAGTCTCATTTCTTCTTCAGTCACTTCATTAAGATAGTATTTATATATAGATTCAATTGCAAAACTAGACTTTGTTAGCGCATTATTAAATAGTTCATCTATATTTGTTCTTATTTCAATTCCTGTGAATAAATCTTTGTAAACTATTTCTCCATTTAACTCAAGCTTTTCATCATCACAAAATTTTCTATAGAAAAGGGCTATTTTGCTTTTTTGTTTAAATATCTTTATTTTGTAAAAGAAATATAATATTTCAGCAAAATATTTATTTTGAAATAATTTATTTAATTTCTGCTGTTTTTTTGATGCTAAGATGATTTGTTTGTCAGCAGTATTGAATATATTTGATAGACTTTTTAAAAAATTATTATTCTCTAATAATTGTAAATTAATTAATTTGTAATAATAGAATCCTTTGTTAATATATTTATCTAGTATTACTTCCATACGGCGATGTTTGTAGCGAGCTTCCTCTCTTTTACTTATATTATTATCATAGAAGTTACCAGTTAGATAGAAAATCATAGGATGAAATGATATATCTAGACAGCAGTGTGTGATATAACCCATACTAAATGTTAGTAATTCTTCATCCTTATTATCCTTTGCAGCTTTGATTAGTTTTATTATTACTTCATTTGTTATATTGTTTTCTCCATGATGAAGATAATCTGAAAGTTCTTCTACTTTTATATTTTTTGAATAATAGAAAGTATCTGGGAAAATACTACCAAAATAATAATACTCAATATTTTTGTTAATAATTTCAGACGCTTTTTTAGGATTATTTAATATTTTTTTAGCAAAACTTAAATGTGTATTTTCTTTTGGCATATATAACTATTTTAATCCATTTACCCATTCATTAAAATTACTAACAAACAATCCTTCTTTAATTATCTCTATTGTATGAGGTAAGATAGTTTTTGATATACGAATAGGAATATTTTTTGATTTGATTAATTTTATTAGCTTTTTACCATTTTCTGTTGGTATTACAGAGTCATTAGTAGAAATTGTAACATTAAATTTTGTTTTGATACTTTTCTTTTTAAAATAATTATCAGGAGATATTTCTTTCCAGTAATTTTTTAATTTAACTAAATTCATATTGTGTTTTATTACCATTTCATTTTTTAATTTTTGAGTACTTTTTCCAAACCAGAATGCTTCAGCTAAGTTATATCCAGGGACTAATAACTTTATTTCTTTAATATATACTTTATCTGCGACAATCATACAGAATAATGTACCTAAACTTTGCCCATACATATAGAAATTCCTTGGCTTTTTGTCTTGTAGTTTTGCTAAATCATTCTCTATTTTATTTATCAAGGCTAGAAAATTCTTTTTTGTTTTTATAGGGTTAGAGCAAAGTAAATCATCTGAATAATCATATTGGATATATCCAAAATTTTCAGGTATTGATTCTCTATCTAGTAAATATATAAGTTCATTTGATAACCATCCATCGATAAATATTATAATTTTATCTTTATCTAATCTATTACTTATTCTTTTAATCTTAATCATGTATTTATTATATCTACTTTAAATATTTTTATCAATAAATATAGGGTAAAATATTACAGTATTTCATTTCCTTGACACTTACAACTTAAAAATATATACTCCAAATATGAGTAGATATAGTAAAAACTTGTTGGCCCTCCTCAATACCCTTAAAAATGGTGGAGGTTTTACTTGTGTATATCTAACAAACTAACGAATTAATAAAATAGATACATACAAGCCAGCTCTTCACCAAATGAGCTGGTTTTGTTTTTACGTGTGGTAATACAAAATAATAATTGGTATTAGATCTTTAAAAATAAATAAATATGAAAACTAAAAGGTTTGTAGGTGTAAATTATCTGATGAGCTCAGATGAATTATCAAAAAATGAAATTATTCAAGGAAATGAATTATTTCTAAGGTTTTTAAAAATTAAGTTTTTTGGAATGAATATCCC
>CAIOXR010000011.1 GCA_903862375.1 uncultured bacterium | reverse complement strand
CGATTATAATATTTTTTTTATTTTTAATTTTCATATATTCTATTTAAAATAATAAAAACCCTGCAATAGAGCAAAGAGGGCTTTTGACCAAAATATATAAATATATCTCCTGCTCGGGAAACACCATTGTATTAAGACCGGACTTGTTCTTAGATTATTAATCTAAGGCTTTACCGTTGCGGCACAGTAGAGGAATCACACCTCACTTCCAAATACATTGGTTTAAATTTTAAAATTGCACTAACTTCATCCACCAATAAGGTGAAAACTAACTAAACATTACAATCTTTTCAACACTCTCTGTTTTCACTTCTTCTTTCGCTAACCATTTCTCGATAACTGGTGAAAGTACTATAGCAAAAGATACATTTCCTAGCAAATGAATTACTGTAAATGGAATTTGCCCTACTAAGGATACTATAAATGATTGATGGAAAAATAGTGGACCAATAGTAAGACCAGTAATAGCATCATAGAAAATAGTTGCTAATACTGCATATAATGCATAATTCTTCCATCCAGTATGATTCTTGAAAAAATAATTTGATCCTAACCCTACAAGTCCATACGTAACTCCAGTAATAAAAGTCCAAATACCAAACCCCGATGTTATAGAATCAAATAATACAATACTTACAAAACCAAAAATAAAAGACAAAACTTTTCCTGATGTCTTGCTTAGAGGCATTAAAACAGCCATAATAGGCTCCAAGTTTGGAGCCCTAAATGGTATCAATCTAACTAAAAAGGTAGACAAAAATATAATTGTGTATTTAATCCCGTTTTTCATACAATCTATTTATCGTAAGGTATTAAATAGTTTTCATCAAAATAGCTTTCTCCATCGGGTCCGGATAAATTTCTGCTGAAATTTTCCTCATTGCTCAGCTCGACAGCCTTGCGCACGCCCCTCTGTAAAAACTATTTTAATGAAAACTATTTTATTTGATTATTAATTATCTATACTATATCACAAACACCAGCGACGCAAGCAAGCTCTCTCTTCACTTCAGTCTCATCCCTCATTTCATAAGTTACAATCTTTGAAAAATCAAAATCAGGCATTTTACTTATAAGTTGTTTATAAGTTTTCTCATCTATCGCTTCATAAGGAGCAAGCTGATATACATGATTTGTTCTTGGTAAGAACGAAAGTCCTCCTACTATATCCCAATTCTGATATAGCCAATGAGCAACTTGGATCCACTCATTCTCCCCTACTGAAATAGTTACAGATGGATTATGCTCGGTATAATTTACTTTTACAACTTTCCAATGTTCAAGCTGGTCGAGGGCTGTTATATCATCTTTACAAATTGCATCATTAGGAGCCTTCATCGGGAATTCAAGTACGAAAGTATTTGCATCATCATGACTCTGGCCTACTTCTGGATGATAAGGTACTCCTTGATCTTTCATCATTTTAAATAGAGAATCAGTAGCACTTATACGGACACGACGAATATAATAAGGGGAATGACGAGGATGCATACCTGAAGCACAATCTACAGTCTGAGATACTGTCCCGGATGGCTTCACAGCAGTGATACATGTTGATTCACTAATACCAAACTTTTTTGCATATATTTTGTTTACACGGATAGCTTCAAGTCTAAGCTTTGTGAGCATTTCTTTACCCCTAGAAAGTTTGGAATCCCATTGCCCTGTGACAGATACTCCAAGTAATCTCTCGTCGTCACAATTTTCTTTCCATTCTTTAGATAAATATCCAAACTTAGTAAGTGTAGACTGATATGTACCCAAAATAGTAGCTACTCGAACTTTCCTTAATAAATCAGCCTCTGTATCTTCAGCACGAGCTACAACCTCTGATAAGTTACAAAATTGCTTCGAGCGAAGAATAATTTCTCCACAAGGGTTTGTACCCATTTCTCCTATATAACTGCCAGATTTTTCTATTCTTCTTTTTGGTAATGATTTATAAAGTGAACCACGGTTAAAAATACCTCTTTCTCCTGATCCTGATTGCATAAGTGCTATCCACTCTTTCAAGAATTCTGTTTCAGTAGGCTTTGTATTATAAACTGCTGAATTGTTTGCAAGCATTCTCTGTCCCTCACTATTCCAAAACTGACCACTTTTTGCATCACGCATATCAGAATCGTCTAAATCAGAAAGTGAAATAAGAGCACTCCTACGTACCCCTCCTGAAACTACGCACTCACCTATTTTACAAATTATATCGTGTGCATCTATGTTCCTTAAATGTCTTCCTTGTCTTCTTAATATTCTTTCTCTGGTAAAACCAAGTAAATCAATTAATGGTTTTGGTCCAGAAGATTTACCTCCCATGGTCTCAAGTCTAGCTCCGGCTGGACGAAGAAGGGAAAAATCAAAATCAATATCATCTCCTTCAAACCATGTCTTCATACCTAAAACAAAAGCATCAGCCCATCCCTCTTTTGTATCAGGTATAGTATATGTAGGAAACTTTTTACCACTTTGAGCTTTTATCTGAGGAAGAGACTGGATATTCTTACTTTCTACTGAAAATCCAACTCCAGTTCCACACATTGATATATAAATTATCTCTCCAAAATCTTGAAACTTTGAAGGGGCAATGAAAGAACAATTATAGGCACAAACATTTGTCTTCTCTGCTGCCGGACCAGCAAACTGCAAAAGTCTCATAGACGGCATTGCTTCTTGCTTGAGGATTGCTTCACGAATTTCACTATATTCTTTTTCATTTAATTTATTCCCAATCTTTCCTTTCATAAAACTCATATATCTATCTATAGTCTCTATCCAAGTTTCTCTTCT
This sequence comes from uncultured bacterium, assembly GCA_903862375.1. Classification (GTDB taxonomy): domain Bacteria; phylum Patescibacteriota; class Minisyncoccia; order Phycocordibacterales; family UBA9973; genus UBA8515. The sequence continues at coordinate 9,553 of CAIOXR010000011.1, read as the reverse complement.
TCCTTCTTCTTTTATCCACTTTGCATATGAACGATAATAAACAAATTCAGAAAGAGGATTTCTAAAATACTTTTTACTTTCTTCAGCAAGTTTTTTAACATGATCAGGAACCACAATACTATGAGATCTTAAGCGGGCTCTCTCTTCACGATATAGAATATAATTCTTAGAAGTTTTTACAAAATCAGAAAGCATAAGTTCCTGTTCAACAGTATCTTGAACACCTTCAACTGTTGCTATAAAGTTCTTATATTTCTTAGTTATTTTAACAATTTCCATCATAACTCTATTCGCAACCATCTCAGCATCTTTCAATGATCCTTCCCCACTTGCAAGCATAGCTTTATTAATAGCATTCGCAATTTTATCAAAATCAAAAGGAACTATTGCTCCATCTCTTTTAAGAACGCTTTTAATAAAAATATTCTTGTGTGATTTCTTTTCGATTACAACTTCTTCTTTTTTATCTTCTATTTTTTTGATTTCTTTTTTAACTTTAAACACTTTCTTTTTGGAAGACATATTTTTATAATTTTAACTAATAATGATCCATTTATCTTATGGGACTACATTATACATCCACTCTATTTAGAAAGGAAGACAGAAACAGGTAAAAAGTAATAAAAATATCACTACAAAAAAATATTATAAATCAGTCAATAGTTTTATAAAAAAAATAAAAAAATTACCTTGAAAGTACTATCAATAAAGGACATTTTGACATCATAATTTATGATGTCAAAAAAATTTAAAAAACTTCAAAAATTGTAATTAACTTAGACTATTTTTATAATTAAACATCGTATATAATATATACATATGATATTAACAATGATAATTACAGTTTTAGGTTTGTGCTTATTTGAGATTATAAGTAGTATTGATAATGCAGTCATAAACGCAGAAGTATTAGAAACTATGGGTAAAAAAGGTAGAAAATGGTTCCTTCTTTATGGTTTTTTCTTCGCAGTTTTCGTTGTCCGTGGTCTTCTTCCTTGGGCTATTATATGGGCGACTATGCCATCACTAGGACCTATTGGTGCATTAACAGCAGCATTCTCGAATAACCCCAGTGTTCATACTGCCATCGAACAATCTGCTCCTATACTACTTCTGGGGGGTGGAATATTCCTTATATTTCTATTCTTTCATTGGCTTTTCCTTGAGACAAAAAATTTTGGACTTCGTCATGAAAAGTTTTTTCAAGCATATGGTGTTTGGTTCTTTGCAGTTGTTTCAATTATATTAGCCACGACAGTATGGTTTGCAATTAAAATAAATCCAATGCTTGCTTTTGCTGCTGTAGTAGGATCTACTGCATTTTTTATTACTCATGGATTTAAAGAGAATGCTGAAAAAGGAGAACAAACACTTCTTTCTTCAGATAATAAAATGTCAGACATAAGTAAAATACTTTATCTAGAAATTATTGATATGACTTTCTCCATAGACGGAGTATTAGGAGCATTTGCTTTTACATTATCTGTACCACTTATCATTATTGGTAATGGCCTTGGTGCTTTCGTATTAAGAAAGTTAACCTTAAGTAATATAGATAGAATTAAAAGATATATCTATCTAAAAAATGGAGCAATGTATTCTATTTTTATACTTGGCATAATTATGATGGCAGATGCTTTTGGAGCAGAAATTCCATCTTACATATCTCCGCTATTAACATTTATAATTATAGGATACTTTGCATATAAATCTGTAGAGCATAATAAAATCTAATATGTACTCACGCTATATATTTATATTTTCTATATTTCTAATTATTATATTTACTGGTGAATATTTTGTTTACTTATCTTTTCATAATATAGGATTATTTAAAAATTCGTATATTAGAAACGCCACAATTAATCTTGGCATAATATTACCTATAATATTCATAGGTGCTACACTTTATGGAGCAAAACATTTTTCACTATTAAACTCTTACTTATATACAATAAGTTCAATCTGGCTAGGATTACTCACATACATAGTAATTACAACTTTTTTTGTATCAATTCTAATATTAATAAATAATTACTTTGGTTTTAATATACCTATCAAAATAATATATTTAGTATTAATAATCTTATCAATAATAACTATAATTTATGGTATTTATAATTCAAATAATCCTAAAGTCGTGAACTATGTAGTGTCCTCCCCTAAATTATCTCCATTCTGGAAAGATAAAAAGATAATATTTACTTCTGATACACACTTAGGCCTAATACGTCGAGAAAAATTCTTAAAAAGAATTGTGGATACTATAAACAAAGAAAATCCAGATATAATCTTTAATCTTGGTGACTTAATAGACGGACCATCATTCCCCTATCAAAAAGAATTTACCCCAATGGATGATTTGAAATCAAAGATTGGTAACTTCTATGTCGAAGGCAACCACGAAAGATACAGTCAAGAGTATGAAAAATTTAAAGAAAATTTCCCAAAAAATTTAAGTGATATAACAAATAAAAAAGTAATAGTGAATAATACTCAGATCATAGGTATACCTTATGGGGCACTAAAGAGTAATGATGATATAAATAATGAATTAAAATTATTAGGATATGATGAAAAAATGCCAAGTATTATACTTATGCATGATCCTATGGATACTTCCAAACTGGTAGAAAATAATGTTTCATTAGTACTATCTGGTCACACACACAGAGGACAATTCTTCCCTTTTACACTCTTAGTCAAGCAAATTGCTGGTAAATACTTTTATGGAGTCACCAATACAAAAGACACAATCTCTATTATCAGTTCAGGGGTAGGTACTGCTATGATACCTATAAGAATAGGCACAAACCCTGAAGTAGTTGTCGTTACAATAAAATAATTAACTAAAAATATTTATTCTCTTAAAATTTTTACCAAATAAATTATCAATTAATATTAATTCAGAGATAAGTTTTTCTTTTTCAATTTGATTTGGTGAAAGTACATATTCAATATATTTATTTTCATTTTTCTTTAATACACCTACACCAACCCAAAATTTAACTATTGATGTTTTAGTTGTACCAACAGCAATACACTTGCCATCTTTTTTCGAAGAAGTCCATACAAATATTTTATCTTTAGCTCTATCATAAAGTCTACGCTTAGAAACACAATAGTAAGCTTCACGTAATAATATTGTTTTTTCTTTCCAAAATAAATCTTTTTCTTGTTCTAAAGAAAGTTTTACATTCAGTTCAACCATTTGTCTATTATTATTATCTAAAACTGGTAGACCAGAAAATTCTATCTTCTTTTTTTCAATTTTATCGACTAAATCTTTTTCAAATTCTTCAGGCGTGTATAAAGATGAAACAGGGGTAAAAGTAAACTTAATATTTACTGGTATGTATTTTTCAAGAAATTTTATTAATTTTTCAAAACTTATTCTATATGATTCAGTATCTTTTTTGGGAATATTATTCATTCTCTCAACAATTATATCATCTGAAACGAAATCAAATATAACTCCTGGTATATATACTTCAGTGATAGGTTTTAACCATTTTGTATAATACATGAGAGTAAATAATTCAGCCCAGTCTACTTCTGGGGCTTCTTCAAGTCTCCATAATTTATAACCTCCAAAAGTAAAAGAAAATTTAATGGGTAAGTTATTTTCAATACTTTCATTTACTACTTGCCTAATATGCTCAATATATTCAGTAGAGATACTTAATTTTCTGAATTTTTTAGATAAAATTGTTTTACATATAAAATCTGATAATTCATCTTGCGAGGAAAAACTACCTACTTTTTCTGTAGATTTTAATTCATTTAATTTATATTCAATATAATCTTTAGGATTCATAGAGATGTGGGTAGGAATTGAACCTACGATATTTGCTTTGCAAGCAAATGCCTTATACCACTTGGCTACCACATCAGCTATATTCTATCACATACTACTCAATACTAGTATCAAAACCACCAGACTGTATATCCCAAAGTCTTTTATATATACCTCCCTCTTTACCTACTAGTTCATCGTGATTATCGTCTTCAATTATTTTCCCATTCTCAATCACAATAATTCTATCCATTGTACGAATAGTTGAAAGTCTATGAGCTATCACAATCGTTGTCTTATTCTTTATTAGATTTTGCAATGCTTCTTGGATAAGCATTTCTGACTCAGAGTCTAATGCAGATGTCGCTTCATCAAGTATGAGGATTGGTGCATTTTTCAAAATCGCACGAGCGATAGCCACTCTCTGGCGTTCACCACCTGAAAGTTTTATACCTCTTTCCCCTACGAATGTATCATATCCTTCTGGCAACCTATCTATAAATTTATCACAATTAGCTAGACGACTTGCCTCTTTTACTTCTTCGTCTGTTGCATCTCGTCTTCCATATCGAATATTATCCATAAGAGTTCTATGGAATAATGCTGGATCTTGAGGAACGAAACTAATCTCTTCACGAAGATTTTTCTGAGAAATACTTGATATATCTACCCCGTCTATCATTACCCTACCTGAAGTCAGATTAAATAATCTCATAAGAAGATTCACAAAAGTAGACTTACCTGCTCCTGATGTCCCCACAATTGCGATTTTCTGACCTGCAGGAATGGTAAGAGAAAAATTATCAAATACTTTTGTATCATTCTTATCATATATATAAGTAACATTATCAAATACAACTTCCCCTTTAGTTTGTTTTAATATTTTTAAATTTTTCGAATCTTGTATACCATATGGAGTATCTAATATAAGTGCCATCTCTTGTGCATCAGAAAAACTATCATAAAAAACACGTACTATACCTGCGAAACTCCAAAGATTTTCCGACAAACGCCCAAGATAACTTTGTAAAAGGACAATTATTGGTAAGGTAATCAAACCATATTTCCAATCATTTATAGCAGTCCAAAAAATAATAAATTCAATAATAATAATGTAAAATGATTGAATAAAAATTAATCCATCCCATAAGTACCAATTAATAGAAGTTATATCTTTTTGATTATCAATAACCTTACCTACTCTTAGTTCTTCGTGTTGATGACCAGCAAAAAGCTGAATGGATGAATGATTACTTATAGAATCAGCTAATGCTCCTGTAGTTTTAGTGTCAGACAGTGCAGCCATTACATCATATTTAAGTTTACACCTAGTATATATTAAAGCTGTTACTAAAAATACAAAACAAAATATAGCTAATATATATGCATATTTTGGAATAAGAGTATAAATAGCTATAACAGTACCTATTGATCTGATAATTAATGGTATTCCATTATCTACCAACATATCCATCAACCTTTGAAATGCTTTCGCATATTTATTAATTTTCTGTGTAAGAGAACCACCAAAGTTATCAGCAAAAAAAGAATGCGCATGTCCTATCATATATGAAAATGATTGCTTACGTAAACCAGCCAAAACATTTGCTTGAAAATATGAATTTAAAAATCCACTAGATCTTTTAATTATTAAACGAATAAAACCTAAAATAAAAATTAATATAACTATATGTTGAGCTCTTACAATAAGATCAAAACTATTTGAACTTAATACATTCCAAAGTTTAAGAAATTGAAGAGGAATATAAATATCAAGACCAGCTGTAATAATTGTAGATATTATAACGGTAAAAAACGATATCTTAAATCGTTTAACAACTTGCCAAAAGTACCTCAAAACAAGTCCTCTATGTAAATTTGAGTAATCTTTTTCTTTATCCATATAATATATACTAGGTTTTTAACCTCGTATATTATAACACATTTATAATAAAAATACAAATATTATTTATCTTCAAGGCTTTTTCCGCGGAGTAGTGCCTCTATAACCCTAGATAGTTTGATTGTAGCGACTCCTGTAACCTTATCCCCTCCTCCATAATATATGAAAAGATTTTTACCTCGGAGAATAATACCACAAGGAAATACTACATTATTTACAATACCAAATTTTTCATAATTTTCTTCCGGAGAAAAAATGGGATCTGAGGTACGAGCAAGTACGATTGCTGGATCTTTAAGATCAAGAAGTAATGCTCCGACACGATAAGTATTATGACTTTTAGAAACACCATGATATAAAAGCAACCATCCATACTTTGTTTTTATCGGTGGAGCAGTTATACCAACCTTAGCACTGTCCCAAGTATTTCTCCTTGGACCTATAACTCGAATACATTTATTAACTTGCCCTGCATTAAAATCTAGTGAGGAAAGATAATCTCCACACATTTCATTATTCATACGATGTATTATAAAGTAACCATCTTTAAATTTTTCAGGAAAAATACAAGTATCTTTATCATCTAGTCCTGGAGGAGTAATAAGGAATGGTTTACTCCAATTGAAATTATGAGCAAGAAAATCTTTTTCATTTATAGATGATACCGCAACCTTTGGAGGATTAATACTATCATAAGCTGTATAACATATATAAATAATCTTCCCAATTTTTGTAAGTCTTGGATCTTCACAACCAGAGTTTGCATTTATTATCTTTTTCATTTCAAAATCTTCTCTAGGTGAATATACAGGAAGATTAAGTCTTTCATCTATCTTAAAACCATCTTTACTTGATGCATAACCTATAAAAGAAGTATTATCTTCAGATAATGTCCGATAAAGAATATGTGTCTTGCCACCTAAGTATATTGCAGCAGGGTTAAATGTCGCTTTCATTTCCCATTTATTATCTTCGTTTGGAGTTATTATAGGGTTAGAATCATAGCGCTTAAATTTCCATTCATTCTCTTTATCTAGACTCATAGTATTTATTAAGTCAATAAGTGATACATAAGCTACACATACAGTAGTATCAGCAGCTCCATAATAAATCGACAATATGTCTTTATCTATAAGTACTCCAGATGGAAAAATAACATTTTCAACATAACCAGTCATTTCATAATTCTCTTCTGGTACCAAGATAGGTCCACTGGTCCTTCCAACTATTTTTGTAGGATCTTTCAAATCAAGTAGTAAGGCCTCTATCCCAAATATTCTATCAAGCTTTTCTGGGTCAAGAAAATAACTTTGTATGTGAGAATAAACAAGAAGCCATCCATCTTTAGTCTTAACTGGTGTTGCTCCTATTTCTAAGTGATCATAAACATTGCGTCTGAAATCTACAATATAACTTTCAAATTCAAGTTGCCACTTATCCCAAAAACTTTTATCCCAAAGCTGTTCCATGTTATCAAGTTTAGCAATACAAACTTTAGCTGGAGGCATATCAGTGTTTGCTGAGAAGATAACTACTATTTTCCCATTTATTCTCTCAGGAAATAAAGTCATAGCTTTTGCATTAAAAGGTGTAACCAAATGTCGTTCATCTACTTTCTTTAAATCTTTTGATATAGCCACAGCTACTTTTATAGTATTTGCATTAAATGGAAAACTAGAAAGAGCTGTATAGAAGATATAATACTTACCCTCAAAAAAAGTTACTCTGGGATCTTCACAACCACAAGCATCCCACTCCTCTTTGGGTTTTATAAATGGAACTCTATCTTCAAAATGAATACCATCATTACTTTTACCTATACCTATCACTGATATTTGCTTTTGTTTCTTCATATTATCCACAGCTGAAATAGCACGATATAAACCATAAATTTTTTTACCATGTTTTATTGGACTTAAATTAAAGGTAGCAAATTCTTCCCAATAATGATCATTATTCGGACTTAATATTGGATTCTCGTCAGACTTTTTCGCAACATACATATATTATTTATTTTTGGTATTTTTAAATTTAATAATTTTATCCTCTTTTAGACTATCTAATAATTCTTTCAGTGAGATAGAAGCTATGCATACATGCTTATCTCCACCACCGTAATACACATATAATATACCCTTTTTTACTATTGCTCCACTTGCATATATTATGCCTGGTTTCCAATCATTTTCATACCATTCATCTGGTTCTAAAATAGGATGATTTGCTCGATAAAGAACTTTTCTGGGGTCTTTAATATCTAATAGCATTGCACCAAGTTTATAAAGATTATTACCATCCTTATCCATAGCATGATACAAAAGCAACCATCCATCTTTAGTTTTTATTGGAGGACAAGAAGCACTACGTGTATGCTTATGCCAAGCTACAATATGGTCAGGTAATCTTTGTGGATCTGGAGCTGCACTTCCTGGTGCACTACCAAGCGGTGATTCACTCTCATCAAGATTATTTACAAACGAAACACCAACACGCACAGGATCACCTAAATCTAAATTATGAAAAATTGCAAATTTACCATCAAACTTTTGTGGAAATAAAACCCAATTCTTTTGTCTATCACCCAACTTAGTAATATATGATAAATTACTCCAATTCCATCTCTTTTTTAATAAATCACTCTCTTTTATTGATATCACTCCTACTCTTAATGAATTCCAGCCATTAAAAATATTTAATGTAATATAAACTATTCCATCTATAATTACTGATCTAGGATCTTCACAACCACCCCAACTTCCACCAGAAGGATATAACTCTCTGTCATAAACTAACCTTGCAGGAGAAGTATATGGAAAATGCTTTTTGGCTTCTTCGTATGATTGTGATACATAAACAGGATAAGTTAATCTTGTGTCAAAATGAATTCCATCTTTACTCGAAGCATATCCTACTCTAGAAATTCCATCATTACCAAGAGCTCTATAAAATAAATGAACGATTCCATCACACACCACAGTAGCTGGATTAAAAGTACCTTGAGATTCCCATCCATACAAACTTGGGGAAAGAACAGGATTATGTGATACTTTTTTTAATTTAATTACTTCATTTTTATCTTTTATAATATCTTTTTTTATCTCTATCTTTTTTTTATCTTTCAAAGATACAAACTTTTTCTTTTTTAAAATGATCAAATTCTTTAAGTTTAATGGTTTTTTTATGATATTTTTTATTTCTTTTTTAATAGACCTATATTTTCTTTTATCTGTTTTAACATCTGAAATCACTTTTTTTAGTGTAATTTTTTTAGTAACAGAACTATTACTTTTTGCTTTTACACCAACAGAAGAAGCCATTCTATCAAGAATTGGTTTTTTTAAGTTCTTTTGTTTTTTATTTATATTTACCACAATATATTATTATACTCTCCCATACTTATCTTCAAAACGAGTAATATCCCCCTCATCAAACTCTCCTAACCCTATTTCTAGAACCTCCATTCCACTACTTCCTCCTGACATTTTATGTTTTGCTAAAAGTGGAACAAATTGTTCACTGCCAATATTTACATTTATAACCTCATCATTTACAAAAAACACTCCACTTCCCGATATAACTCTCCAGAACTCACTTCTTTTTTTATGACTTTGCAAGCTTAAAGTTTCATTTGGTTTAACTGTAATTATTTTAACTGTAGAGATAGTATTTTCTGTAAATTTACGGAATTTTCCCCATGGTCTTTCTTCTTCGTAAATTTTTATCAAATTTTCCATAAAAATAGTATATCACAAAAAAAAATTATTTAAAATAATAACAAAAAGCAACTTAATAAATAAAATTACTAATCTTTCATCCTAAAAACTATATATGAAATATAAATGTATGAAAAAAAT
>CAIOXR010000010.1 GCA_903862375.1 uncultured bacterium | reverse complement strand
CTTATGATATAATGTAGGTATGATTAACAAAAATTCGATTAAGGTTATATTAGCGTTTACAGGGGTTATATTACTTGGGCTTGTTTCATTGGTCATAATTGACTCAATGAAAACAAATACAAATGATACAGCAAAAACTAATACTAAGTTGACAAAATAGGATTATTTGCTAATATAGTTTTGTAGCCGTAGAAATAGGTGGCTCTCGAGCCTTAATAAGTCCCTAATCCAAACAGTAGTTTGGACGGGCGACAAAGCACCAGCTTTGTATAGCCTATGGAGGTCGAAAACAATTCTATTAATTTGGAATTGTCTACGCAAACGGCCCATTAGAGGGCCTTTTATTTTTAACAAAATACTTTATTAAGCTTTCAGTTTAATAAAGAAAACAATATGCCAATTACATTAGAGAAAAAGAAAGAACTTGTGGCTGGTTTAGAGAATGCACTTAAAAATGCAAAATCTGTTGTTTTTGTGAAATTTGATAAATTAACAGTAGCTGACAACAATACTTTACGTCGTAGTTTACAGACAGAAGATGTAGGGTATGTAGTAGCAAAGAAAACTTTACTAAAACGTGCTTTAGGTTCATTCGGTATTACAGGAATTGCTCCAGAGATACCAGGACAGATAGCAGTTGCATACAGTACTGATTTACTTGCAAGTTCACGTGGAATCTTTAATTTTCAAAAAGGACATAAAGATAATGTAGCAATAGTCGGAGGAGTATTCGAAGGTCGTTATATGACTGCCGAAGAAATGATCGGAATTGCGACAATACCTCCACTTCAGACTTTGCGTGGAATGTTCGTCAATATCATCAATTCACCAATTCAGCGTTTTGCAGTTGTGCTAAACCAAATTGCAGAACAGAAAGCCTAAGCTTTCTAAAAACAATTTGGTCGCACGATCAAATTTACAAATTTGATTTAGTGCTTGATCAAATTGCACAAGCTAAGGTTTAGTTAGTATTTATAAATTATTAATTATTTAATTTAAGCTGCCTACGTGTAAAGCTATGGCAAGCCAAAGAAATTTTATGGAAGAAACAAAAGTAGAAGTTCCTGCAAAATTCAAAGATATCGTTTCAAAAGTTGAAGAGATGTCAGTTCTTGATTTGCACGAATTAGTAAAAGTATTAGAAGCTAAGTTTGGAGTTTCAGCTCAAGCAGCAGCATCCGCTGGTCCTGCAGTTGCAACTGAAGCAGTAGAAGAGAAGAGTACATTCACAGTAGAGCTTACTGGTGCTGGAGAGCAAAAGATTGCTGTTATGAAAGTTGTTAAAGAAGTGTTAGCTCTTGGACTTAAAGAAGCTAAAGATTTAGTAGATGGTGCTCCTTCAGTTCTTAAAGATGGAATGAAGAAAGAAGATGCAGAAGATTTCAAAAAGAAACTAGAAGCAGCCGGAGCTAAAGTAACTCTTAAATAGAGTTACTTTAGAGCCGGACCTCGACGGAGGGAGGCGGGGTCGCAGAAATTTCCAGCAGGAAATTATCTGCGACAAGGTTACATTGAAGTAATATACGTAAAAAGTGCCCCGAAGCTTTGCTTCGGGGCACTTTTGTATATAAACTTGAAAGGATTTACTTCTTGGCGTATAATGAGCCGTATGGAAACACTAGCAAAACTTTTTGGGGGTCAAGCGAGAGTAAAGATAATGCGTTTATTTTTATTAAATAATAATAGTTTGTTTGAGGTGGAAGATGTAGTTAGTAGAAGTAGAGTTACAAAAGTAAATTGCCGTAAAGAAGTAAATGCACTTTGTGCTATGGGTTTTGTAAAGCAGAAGTTTGTTACGCATGAAGGATCTCGTGGTGCGAAAAAGAAAGTACCAGCTTGGCAGTTAGATCCAACTTTTCCTTATATTGATTCTATCCGTGATTTACTCGTTGATCCATCACTATTACTTCGAGAAGATTTACCTGCACGATTCAAACAGATAGGTAAAGTAAAGCTTATGATCGTCTCTGGGATATTTATAGGGAGTGAAAAAAGTAGAGTAGATATACTAATAGTAGGTGATAAGCTTAAGAAGAATGTTATTCAGCAAATAATAAAAGGTCTTGAATCGGAAGTAGGTAAAGAGCTTGACTACGTAGTTTTAGAATCTGATGAGTTTAAATATCGTATTGATATGTATGATAAGCTTGTTTGTGATATTATAGATTTGCCACACGAAAAACTTATAGATAGTGGACAGTTATCCACATATATATCTAAAAAATAAAAAATTGTGATATAATAATAAGGTACTTTCAAAGGTCGAACTTTATAAGTACCTTATTATTTTTTTAATATTTTTATAAATTATGACATTTATGCAAAATTTAAGTTTAGCGTTCAGTGATTCTCTATTAGGACTTTGGTATGGTTTTATAAACTTCGTACCTAATTTATTGTTAGCAATAGTTTTATTCATTATAGGTTGGGTCATAGGTTCATTAGTTGGTAAGGCTATATCTCAAGTTATTGCTACACTCAAATTAGATAAGCTTTTTGAAAGTGCAGGTTTGGAAGAAATGATGTCTCGTATTGGTGTTAAGCTAAGCATCGGTAAATTTTTAGGTATTATTGTAAAGTGGTTTATCATAATTGTATTTTTAATGGCATCTTTGCAGATTATTGGTCTTACACAAGTAAATGAATTCTTACGTACAGCAGTTTTGCTTTATATACCAAAAGTAGTTATCGCTGCTATCGTATTAATTATTGCAAACATTATCGCAGATGCTATGCAAAAGCTTGTTGTTGTTTCATCTAAGGCAGCAGATATTTCTTCAGCAAATATGCTTGGTATTATTACGAAATATGCTATTTGGGGATTTGCATTTATCATTGCTTTGTCAGAACTAGGTATTGCTACTTACTTTATGCAAGTTCTATTTATGGGTATTATTGTTATGCTTGCTTTAGCAGGAGGTCTTGCTTTCGGTCTTGGAGGCAAAGAAGCAGCAGCACGTACCATAGAGAGTATTTCAAAAGATATATCTTCTAAGTAGGTTTATTTAAGATTTAATTTAAAATATAAAAACCTTGTATGAAAAATTACAGGGTTTTTATATTTATATTTTACAAGAATTATATAAATATTTTATAAAATCACCTTTAAAATAAAGAAAATAATCAGTTATTAATAATTATTAATAGTTTGAACTTTTTCCCCAAGTAAAAAGCTTGACTTTATTTTTACTTTCGTATACTATTCAAATCACGATGTTAATGAATAAAAATCACCAAGAAAAGCGGTAAAGTAAGACCAATTGGTTTCGCTTTGTCCGCCCAGAAGGCGGTTTTTTATTTAGAGACATTGAACATGATATTTGAAAACTGAATGCTGTTCCGACTCACTGTTATCCTTTATTTTAGAGGGTCTTTTGAATCGAGTCGGAAACAGAACACAACAATAATTAAAGATGTATAAGCATAGAAGGAAGCGGTTCCAGAGAATGCTTACATCTCATCATGTTTGATCTATATGTTCAGATACGATGGTTTTCAGATTTCCTAATAGGAAATTAAGAGTATATGGCGGATGCCTAGACTAAAAAAGGCGATGAAAGACGCGGCATGGCGGCGACATGTTTCGGGGAGGTGCCTAGCAACCTTTGATCCGGAAGTTTCTGAATGGGGAAACCCCTCTGAGTATACCTCAGAGACCTTTGCACTTGATGTAAAGGAGCATACCAAGGGAAGTAAAACATTTCAGTACCTTGAGGAAAAGAGAAAAATATTTATTTTCTGAGTAGCGGCGAGCGAAAAGGAAAGAGCCCAAACCGTTTATAGTAATATTTACGGGGTTGTAAGGTGACAATGTAGAGCAATCTAGAGAAGTTACAAAATGTGTTGTTAGATTAAACTTCTGGAAAGGAGTGCCACAGACGGTGATAGCCCGGTGATCGAAAATTTCACATCTTCTTTATTGTCATTCTTGAGTAACTCAAGACACGAATAGCTTGAGCGAATCCACCAGAACTAACTGGTAAGGCT
>CAIOXR010000009.1 GCA_903862375.1 uncultured bacterium | reverse complement strand
ACTGAATTCTTTAAGGAGGTATTGACAGAAGCGAAGCACATCACTTGGCCTACACGTAGACAAGCTATATACGCCACTATTGCAGTTTTAGCCATTTCTGTTTTTGTTGCTTATTATTTAGGATTGCTTGATTTTCTATTTAGTAAAGGTCTAGAACAATTATTACTTAAGAGATAATATTTATAATATATGGCTAAACAAGAATTAAGGGGTGAGAGGAATTGGTATGCAATACATACATATGCAGGATATGAGAATGCAGTTATGCGTAATTTAAAACAGCGCATTGATTCACTTGGAGTAAATGATAAGATTTTTAGTGTAGTTGTTCCTACAGAAAAGAAAATCAAAATTAAAGCAGGTAAAAGAGTAGAAACTGAAGAGAAAGTTTACCCTGGTTATGTCCTCGTAGATATGATAGTAGATGATAACTCATGGTACGTTGTAAGAAATACTCCCCGTGTTACTGGATTCGTCGGAGCTGGAGTGAACCCAGTTCCTTTAAATAAAAAGGAAGTTGATGATTTATTTGGAAGAATGGATAAGAATAATGGAAATAAAGCAAAGCATCAGATGGATGTGGAAGTAGGAGAGATGATACGTATTGCAGATGGACCATTCAAAGATCTTGAAGGAAAAGTTAGTGAAGTAGATAGTGAAAGAGGAAAAGTTAAAATTCTTGTTTCTATGTTTGGCCGTGAGACACCAGTTGAATTAGACTTCTTACAAATTAAAAAGATGTAGTAATATTAAATAGAAATAGCTCTTTTCAGAGGGTCCGGATAAATTTCTGTTGAAATTTTCCTCATTGCTCGGGCCGTCGCCCTTGCGCACGCCCCTCTGATAAGACTATTTCTATTTAATATAAAATTATTTTCTTCATTGATTCATATCATTATTTGTGCTATATTAGTCCTGTTACGCTAGCTTCAAATTATTAAGTATTTATTTTGAATTCTTAATTACAAATTATCAATTCTTAATTATTATATATGGCAAAGAAAATTACAAAAAAAGTTAAATTACAAATACCAGCTGCAAAGGCAACTCCAGCTCCACCATTAGGCCCTGCATTAGGTCAAGCAGGTGTAAACATTGCTGAATTTTGTCAGAAGTTCAATGCTATGACACAGAAAGACGTAGGGGATATCGTAGGAGTAGTTATTACAGTTTATGAAGATAGAACTTACGATATAAAAGTTAAAACTCCTCCAGTTTCAGGTCTTATATTTAAAGCAGCAGGTATAGAAGGAGGTTCAGGTAAGCCAAACGTAAGTAAGGTAGGAAGTATTACCAAAGCTCAAGTTCGTGCTATTGCTGAGAGGAAAATGCCAGACTTGAATGCTAAGAATATAGAGGGAGCTATGAAGATTATAGAAGGTTCAGCTCGTTCTGCAGGTATCAACGTAGTTGCATAATATATAAAATAAAATACCAGCTAGGTCTTGCCTAGCTGGTATTTTATTTGTGTTTATTTATTTGAAACTCTTTCGACGTATTCTCCACTTTCAGTATTCACTACTATTCTATCTCCTTCTTCCACAAAGAAGGGGACTTGAATTTTAATGCCATTCTCAAGCACTGCGAGCTTTCCTCCTCCATTGGCTGTATTTCCACGTATAGATGGGGGAGCTTCTTTAATAAGGAATTCCATTTTAATTGGAAGTATTATTCGTATTATTTTCTCTTCATCATCGTCATCCCAGACCAAAGCGATAGCATTTTCATTTGTTTTTAAATATTTTGATGCATCTCCTATAATTTTAGCATCTATTTTAAAGCGATTCTTAGCATCTTCTGGATCACAGAACCAGAATTCATCTTTGGTAGAATATAAGAATTTAACATTCTTTTTAACGATATCAGCCTCATCTACTTTATCTGCTGCGTGGAATGTAGCATTCCAAGTACGACCGGAAGTTAGACTTTTAAGTTTAACTTGGTTTTGAGGTTTTCTCATTTGAGTACGAGCCACGTGATTATCTAAAACATCACAAGGTTCTTCTTCATATATAATTATTTTACCTACACGTATTTCACTGTATTCAAGCATAAGATTCTACAGAATCACGTCGCGTATATCTTTAAACACGACGCTATCATAATTTAATTAATAACAAAGTGAGTATACCAGAATTCTCTATCATTCTCAAGTTTAATTTTATACAAGACAAAAAAACCTCAGAATAGTTCTTGAAGAGGGCGTGCGCAAGGCTGTCGAGCTGAGCAATGAAGAATTTTTCAGCAAAAAAATATCTGGACTTCTAGAAGAAGCTATTCTGAGGTTTTTTTGATCCATTTTATTCTCCCGCACTAGCTATTTGTATTTCCCCAAAACGATTTCGGACTTCTTTTAATATTTCATCAGAAAGCTTTTTGTTGTCACGAAGGTAAGTACGTGCTGCATCATATCCACGACCAAGCTTTATCTCTTCGACAGGACCTTTCTCTTTTTGTTTTGCTGTACCATTATAAGAGAAGATAGCACCACTTGTCTTGCTTATAATTCCAAGCTTTTCTCCTAGTGCCATTATTTCTCCTTCACGAGAAATTCCTTCACCATATAGTATATCGAATTCTGTCTGTTTGAATGGAGCTGCTACTTTATTCTTCACTACTTTAACGCGAGTTCTAGATCCTACAACTTCTTCACCTTTCTTTATCTGAGCAATTCTACGAATATCAAGACGGACAGAAGTGTAGAACTTTAAGGCCTTTCCTCCTGGAGTAGTTTCAGGATTTCCGAACATGACTCCGATTTGCATACGAATCTGGTTTATAAAGATGACGACAGTTTTTGAGTGGGCGACTATAGCAGTAAGCTTTCTTAATGCTTGAGACATGAGTCTAGCTTGCTTACCCATGTGTTGCTGTCCCATATCTCCTTCAATTTCATCTTTAGGTGTAAGGGCTGCGACTGAGTCGATGACTACTACATCTATCTTTCCAGAACGGATAAGACTTTCAGTGATTTCAAGGCCCTGTTCACCATTGTCTGGCTGGGAGATAAGAAGCTCATTTATATTTACTCCAAGTTTGGCTGCGTAGTCTGGATCCATAGCATGCTCAGCATCGATATATGCACATACCCCACCTTTTTTCTGAGCCTCAGCTACAATATGAAGAGCTAAAGTTGTCTTACCAGAAGACTCAGGTCCGAATATTTCTATCATTCTACCCCTAGGCACACCACCGACACCAAGAGCCATATCTAGGCCTATTGAGCCAGTAGGGATGACATCGATATCTACCTTAGGAGCATCTCCTAGCTTCATAATTGCACCTTCACCGAATTTAGTCTGTATTGATTTAATTGTATCTTCTATTTCACCGCCCATTTCTTTTGCTACCTTTTTTGTTTTTTTTAACATATATTTTTTATGAGTATTGTATACATAATTTCAAATAGTTTTCTTAAAAGGGCGTGCGCAAGGCTGTCGAACGGGTAATGAAAATTAAACTGCTTTAATTTTCATCCGTTTGCGAAGCAAATTGTCTTTACGTAGTAGACAATAGGGGAAGGAAATTCCACCTTGTTTATCCGGACCTTTTAAGGAAATTATTTGAGATTATGTATAATTAACAAACATGTTATTACTTATTAATTATTTTAACATTGCGACCAATGGTGCCCCTTCTTTATAAACTATTTGGAATTTTTTTTCTTTGCTTTTTCCAAATTTATCTACAGCATCTATCGTGACTACAGAGAACCCAGGTATTAAAGCTATTGGCTCAGAAAAGCTCCCATCTTTATCTATGAATATTTCTCTTCCGTTTAGACTTAGGTATGTTGCATGTTTAGCATTACCTACAACTTTTGCAATTGTTGTATTATCATTGTGTTCTATTGAAGCTTGTATAGAGACTCCTTTTATAAGGAATGACATTTTCATATAACTAAAAATACCGATAACAATAAATAGCATCATACAAGACATAATTTCTACCCACCATTTTATATTTTTATCTTTTATGTTTTTCATATTTTACTATTAATTGTATTATATCATTTTTTATTTTAACCTACTATAATATCATCTGTGTGGTCCATAGGCTTTTCCATTAAGTCACGAGGCTTTGCACCATTTTTAGGTCCTACTACTCCACGTTCTTCTAGCATATCTATAAGCTTCGCTGCACGTGCATATCCGACTCCAAGTTTTCTTTGTAGGTATGAAGTAGAAGCCTGCTGATCTCTTATGACTATCTCTCTTGCTTCTTCAAATAAGTCATCATCTCCATTACTGCCACTCTCAAGACTGTCACTGAATAATCCTCCTCCATTTTTCTCTATACTTCCTGATAGTTCTATCTGGTCAGGTATCTCATCTATATATGCATTTTTCAAATATTCTACTACCTTCTTTACTTCATCTTCTGAGATGAATGCACTTTGCAAACGTTCAGGTTGAGACATTTCAGCACTTGCATAAAGCATATCTCCAGCACCAAGTAATTTCTCTGCACCTCCTTGGTCAAGAATAGTACGAGAGTCTATCTGAGATGATACTTGTAGGGCTACGCGAGTAGGGACGTTGGCCTTGATAAGACCTGTTATGACGTTTACAGATGGACGCTGTGTAGAAAGTATAAGGTGTATACCGACAGCACGAGACATCTGTGCAAGTCGGACGATAGCACTTTCGAGTTCTCTTGGGTATGCTTGCATTATATCTGCAAGTTCATCGATAATGATCACGATGTAAGGCATTCTCTCAGCTTCTCCTTCTTTAGCTTTAGACCAGACAGTAGAGTGGTATGATTCGATATCGCGGACAGACTCAGCTTGAAGTACATCATAACGACGATCCATTTCTTTCGCTGCCCACTTAAGTGCAAGAATTGTTTTCTTTGGGTCTGTGATTACAGGAGTGAGTAGGTGGGGGATCTTATTGTAAAGTGTAAGCTCAACTCTTTTTGGATCTACCATTATGAGCTTCATATCATCTGGTCCATTCCTATAGAGAAGAGATGTGATGATAGAGTGGATAGTCACTGACTTACCAGAGCCGGTTGTTCCTGCTATAAGTGCATGAGGCATCTTTGCAAGATTTCCGAACACTGCTTTACCCGAGAGACCACGACCCAAAGCGACAGTTAGAGGTTTCGGTGAATTTTGGAATTTATCATCAGCTAAGAGTGTAGCAAGTCCGACTGTTGATTTGACCTTGTTTGGAATTTCGACTCCGACCAGTGATTTACCTGGGATAGGTGCTTCGATACGGATAGGGTGAGCTGCAAGAGCTAAAGCTAGATCATTCTGGAGTCCGACAATACGTGAAAGTTTGACTCCTTGTGCTGGTTTTAGGGCGTAGCGAGTGACAGTAGGTCCGACAGTGACTTCATCCATTTCTACAGGTATACCGAAGTTGAGAAGAGTACGCTGGATGATATTTGTATTACCTTTCATGTCTCCGATATTTGGTTTGCCTTTATCTTTTTCAAGAAGTGAAAGTGGTGGAGCTATATAGTCAGTTTTAAATTTCTTCTTTACTGATAATTTCTCTTCTTCTTTTTCTTTTATTTGTCCTTCTGCATATTCTATCTCTTGATGCATTGGTTCGACTTTTTCTTTTTTAGTATCTTCTTTTGTAAAAATTTCATTCTCTTTATTAACAGTCTCAGAAAAGGGAATAGATATTTCTTTATTAGAAATATTTTTTATTCTTTGCCAAAGTGCAAGTAAGTTTGGTTTTTGGTCGAAAAGAACAATGAGCGATATTATAAGTATTGCACCAAGCAAAAGTATTCCTCCGATATCTGCAAATGGACTCACTATCCATCCTATAAGTCTACCAAGTTGACCACCATAAGTAAGGTTTGTAGAGACTCCTACACCGTTGGTTGTGATATCCATTATTCCTAAGGTAGAGAGTATTACACAAGCTCCCATAATAGCGTGAAGGAAAGCAATATCCACTTTTCCTTTTCTCATGAAAGATACTCCTACAATTGTAAGTATGATAGGTAGTAAGTAGTATCCAAAACCAAAAAAAGAATTTAATATTTTGAAAATAAAATCACCTGCGACTCCAGCCAAATGAAACATTGTTAATAAAATTAAAAGACCAAAAACAAAGAAAGCAATACCCCAAATACTTTGAGTAGTTTCTTCTTTAAGTTCAATCCTGTTTTTCTTATTCTTTTTCCCGCCTTCTCGGCGGGTCGCCGATGAGGCGACGTCAATATCTTTTTTTGCCATAAATTATATTAGTATTTTAGCATAAAAATAGTTTTTAATAAAATT
>CAIOXR010000008.1 GCA_903862375.1 uncultured bacterium | reverse complement strand
TTATTAGTTAATAGATAATACTTTTATATTAATAAGTACCGAGACACAAAGTGTCACAACAAGTTCTAAAC
Organism: uncultured bacterium; assembly: GCA_903862375.1. GTDB lineage: Bacteria > Patescibacteriota > Minisyncoccia > Phycocordibacterales > UBA9973 > UBA8515. Next base: position 3,299 of record CAIOXR010000008.1, on the reverse strand, counting down.
TTGCCCAAAAAGAGGATGTGCTTTTATTTTTTGCCCTGCTCGATCTTAGCGAGATATTATTATTAGAGATAATATCTTATAGCTTGGCGTAATTTGTAATACATTAATAAATAAGTCTAATGTGTATATTATACTATAAAAGTATAAATAAGTAAAGATTATTGAATAATTACATATATATAACAATAAAAAGTTTTATAAAAATGCTATAATATAGCTGTATATGCCTGATATTAGCTTACTTACAAATTTATTGGTAAATTTCGCATGGCTTGGTAACTGGCTATTTTTTTTCTTAGCATTCATTGAGTCAGCTCCACTTATTGGTGTATTCTTACCAGGAGCGACTTTGATATCTGTCGGTGGCTTTCTATCATCTCAAGGATATTTAAATGTTTGGGATATAATAATTTTTGCTACTATCGGTGCTATCATCGGTGACTTTTTCAGTTACTCTATCGGACGATGGGGTGGAGATTATATAAAAAGAAAAAGTATTATAAATAAAACTCTTCTATCACATGGGGAGAAATTCTTTCAAAAATATGGTAATAAAAGTATTTTCTGGGGTCGCTTTTTTGGACCGATCAGAGCTATCATTCCATTCATAGCTGGGATATCAAAAATGAAAAGAACACCATTCATTTTCTGGAATATCCTAAGTGCTATATGTTGGTCATTCTTAAATGTTTTCCTTGGTTACTTTTCTGGAACTTTAATAATAAATATTTTCAAAAAGTGGTCTAGTAAGATAACTTTTATATTACTAATCTTTGTAATAATTTATATCTTTTATTGGTTTGTAAAAAAGCGCGGTAGATCTATTAAGGATTCATTCCGTGCTGATAGTTTTCTTTTCGTAGAATATTTAAATAGTAAGAATTGGTTTAATAAATTACTTTCAAGTTACCCTTTCATTGCTGACTTCTTTAATGAAAGTAAGTATGCAAGTGAAAAGCTTTTCGGTGGTACGCTTATCTTCTCATTCTTAATCCTTACATATATTCTAATTCTTATATTAGATGTATTTTAATTTTCTAAAAGATATCAATTAATTTATCTTTACCAAGTATGTGTAGTTCTGTAATCGCACGAGTAAGAGCTACATAAAGTAAGTCCTTTTGCATTCTCTTTCTTTCTTCTATATGTCTTGGCTCTACGTCCATATCGTGTTTAATTATAAATGAATCTTTATCTACTCCTACGATAAATACTATATCAAATTCTACACCTTGAGATTCAAGCATGGTAAAGATATGGATATTCTTTACATCTCCAAATTCTTTCTTGAATGGCGCTAGGTATGATTCATCTTTAGAGATTATACCGATACTTCCATTCATATATTTAGATATATATTCCTTTATATGCTTTATCTCTTCCTCCTTTGTATTTGTATTTTTCTCTACGACATCAGGACCCACTTTTACTTCTTTCGGTATCTCTATTCTATAACCGAGACTCTCTATAAACAACAAAATATTTTTCGTATTTCTATAAACTTTATTTAATCTTATATCTCTATCTTTTAGTATATTCTCATTTATCTCACTTAAGTTGCGTATCGTACCGAGCTTCACTTGCTGAGCTATGTCCCCTACGTACACTGTCGATCTTAGATCTTCGATCTGACAATTATGAAAAATTTGTAATTGTTCAGGTAGATAGTTCTGGAATTCATCGACAACAATAAGCGAGTATGAAATTAAACTTTTCTCAATCTTATTTACTATCTTATCATTTAGATATGTTTTGTAGTTTCTTTTAATTTCAAACTTTTTATATTTTTTATAATACGACTGAAGCAAGAATACTAAATCAAATCTATCTAACTTTTTTTCATTTATTTGTTTTTTAAATATTTTTAAGTTATTTTCTGAAAAATAACTACCGTATTGGTCTCCAAGTAGTTTATAGATATTCATATTCCAAGTTGCCTTATACTCTCCTCTTAAGACTTTAAGCTTTTGATATTCATATATATCTTTCTCATCTTCATTCTCTCCATATCTTTCTACAAAAGTATAATCCATAAGTCCAAGAATTTTCAAACTCCACTCAGAGAATGTAGTGATAGTGACATTATTTATACCAAGACCTGGAAGCAGTGTCCCGAAATACTCTTTTGTACCATTATCTTGCACGAATACTATAATAGACCTATGAGGGTAAAGCGGAGCGGTATCAGGAGCCTGAGTAAGATAAGCTACCCTGTGAAGAGCCAGAGTGGTCTTCCCTGACCCTGCAGGGCCTGATATCACAAGTGGACCTATGTGCCCTGCACGGATCACTTGATCCTGTGCTTTCTCTATCTGTGCGATAATTTCAGGAAGAGCAAATTCACTTTTCTGTTTTGTAAAATGCTCTTGATAGATGAGTTCTCTTGGTTTATCTTTTTCTTCAAGAGCAAAGAATATGACTTTCCCATCTACTATCATATACTGCTCTTTCTTCATTAATTTAATACTTTTTTCTGTCCCATCTGGAAGCTTATAAGCGACATCACCTAGATTCTCAAAACGAATAGTAGCGACTGGTGCCACCCAAGAATACACCGACTCTTCTGAGTATTGATGCTTTGCAAAATAGTAATTCTTTTCTTCTCCATTCTCATCTTTGATAAAACATTTTGTAAAGTATGGCGAATCATACAAATTACCAAGTTCCACAACTCTATTCTCAGCATTTGCTTTTAGTTGCATTTGTACAATCTGATCTTCAGGTCGCATTCTTGATATCTCTCGGATGCTCTTACTAGCTAAAACTTTAGCTTTATCGATACTTTGCTCTATCTTTTGACGAATAGAGTTGATATGCAATTTAAGGTCATTTAACAATTTTTCTTTATATTTTTCCATAATTTTATATTAAAAAAACCGCTTCGGGCGGTTTACATAATGCACTTTGGACCAATTTTATTAAAATAATAATTTAACCTAAACATAAGTGAGATAATACCAGAATGTCTATATTCTGACAAGTGAATAACTTCCTACTCTTATTTACTTTTATCATATATGATTTAATTATGGAAATTGATATATCTAAAATAAAACCTTTCTCTAGGTGGCAATCATTTTTTTATGGATCAAGAGGTATTAAGGGTTTTGTCAACTACCCATATATTTACTTTAATATAGATATTTACGAAGACATAATATCTACAAATCCTGACCCACTGAACATAGGGATGGTTTTACATGAATTTGAACATATTAAAAGAATTGAAAAAATGGGAAAATATAAATTTATATTTTTATATAGTATTTCAAACAAGTTTCGTTTAAAAGAAGAAATTG
>CAIOXR010000007.1 GCA_903862375.1 uncultured bacterium | reverse complement strand
TATTATATATTAGTTACTCCTCTTTTTGTTAATTCGATAACTATTTTTTTTATATCTTCGCTCCGTCCTTTTGGAACTATTACTATAGCCTCATCGGTAGTTATAATTATAAAATTATCAAGACCAACAGTAGCGATAATCTTACTTTTGTCATGTGAAAGTATCGTTGTATTATGAGTATCAATACTTATAACTGTCCCCTCTTTATAATTACCATTCATATCTTTATCTGAAATATTCACCATATCAGCAACAACATCCCAACTTCCAATATCAGACCAACCTATTTCAACTGGTAAAACAAGTAAATTCTTAGTTTTTTCCATTATTAAATTATCAACTGCGATATCTTGAAATTTTATAAACTCTTTATCTAAAACTTTAGAAAAATCTTTTTTATTTTTCAATTTTGCTATCTTAGTGACACCTGTATAAATTTTCAAATTAAACTTTTTTAACTCAACTAAAAAATGTTTAGCTTGGTAAATAAAATATCCTGCATTCCAAAAGAAATTTCCAGAAGCCACGTAACTTTTTGCTAAATCTAAGTTTGGTTTTTCTACAAAACGTTTTGTATTATAAATCAACATACCATCAGTTTTAGTAAAAAGGTTATCCTTTTCAATATAACCTAACCCTGTATGAGCAGAAGTAGGATTTATACCTATACATAAAATATATTTAGGATTATCTTTTACAGTCTTTATTCCCGTTTTTATCGATGATACATATTCATCTGTCTTAATTACCAAATGATCAGAATGAGTAACAATTATTATGGCCTCTTTGTCTTTTCCATAAATTAAAGCAGTAGCAAGTGATATTGCCGGACCTGTATTCCTCTTTATGGGCTCAGTTATATAATTCTCTATTGGAATATTTGGAAGATATTTCTTTATCAGATCTACATATTTATGATTTGATGAAATATAAATATGACTCTCATCTACAACCTTTATAGCTCTATCATATGCTTGTTCTATAAGAGTTTTATCTCCGACAATTTTTTGGAATTGTTTAGGAAGGCTATCTGTAGAACGAGGATAAAGTCTAGAACCTGAACCACCAGCCATAATTAAAACATATTTATGTTCATCATTTTTATTCATATTATTTTATCTTAAAAAACTTTTTATAAAAAATATTTTTAGCTACTCCAACAATGAATAGATAGACAACTACAATCCCCACGATAGCCAAAACTGTCATAAACGGTAGTGGAACAAAACCAAATAATTTACCCAAAAATGTAAGTGCAAAAGTCCAAGCTATAATTACAGCTCCGATAGTAGTATAAGTGACTACAGGGTGTGGAGATACTGACTTAAATATAGAATCTCGTGTACGAATAAGAAATATCACAAGAGTTTGAGTTGCAAAAGATTCTATAAACCAACCAGTCTGAAAAGACGCACCAGAGAGAGCAAAGACTTTATACAAAACATAAAACGTTAAAAAATCAAAAATAGAACTAACTCCTCCAAAAACAAACATAAAACTTTTTATAAATTTAATATTCCAAGGATTAGGACGTGATAAGACCGACTTCTCTACGTTGTCGTGAGTTAAAGCAAATTGAGAACTTTCATATAATAGGTTATTAAGTAGTACTTGTACTGGAAGCATTGGTAAGAATGGAAGTAAGAGTGATGCACCAGTCATTGAGAACATATTCCCGAAGTTTGAACTTATCGCCATTGATATATATTTATTCGTATTAGCAAAAGTCTTCCTTCCTTCTGTCACCCCAGAGATTAACTGATGAAAATCTTTATTCAAAAGAATAATATCTGCTGACTCTTTCGCTACATCTACTGCATTATCAACAGAAATTCCAACATCTGCAGTATGAAGTGATGGAGCATCATTTATACCATCTCCCATATAGCCAACCACATGTCCTAAACTTTGCAGTGATTTAATAATTCTATTCTTTTGTACTGGGGTAACTCTTGCAAAAATATTTGTCTTAAATGCTATAACCGCGAGCTCTCCATCTGACAATTTTTCAATATCCTCTCCATTTAATATCCCTAATATAGGAAGTCCTACTTCTTTGGCTATCTTCTCTGCAACAAGAAGATGGTCCCCTGTAATAATCTTGATACTTATACCCAGAGATTCTAATTCATCAAGAACTTCTTTTACTCCCTTTTTAGGTGGATCGATAAAGGCAATCAATCCTTCAAATTTTAAACCTAACTCATCAGCAATTGTATAATCCTTTTCTTTTGGAACTATTTTAGAGGCTATAGCTAAAACTCTATAACCTTCTTTTGATAAATTCTCAAATAAAACTTCCACTTGTTTAGTTTCTTCTTTGGATAGATTTGATATTGGGAAAATCTGCTCAGGTGCACCTTTTGCAACTATTGTATTCTCGCCATTAAAACCAAAAACAATACTATCTCTCTTTCTTTCAAAATCAAAAGGCATTTCGTCTATCTTTTCATAACTAGAAATATCAAAATCTCTATACGCAGATATTGCAGAATCAAGTGGATTCTTCGTACCAGTATGGAATGAACTTACGATATACGCATACTTAAGTACGTCTAGTGAATCTTCTCCTTTTATATTCAAATATTTAACAACCGTAATTTTATCTTCTGTAAGTGTACCAGTCTTATCTGTACAAAGTATATCCATACTTCCAAAATTCTCTATAGATGACAACTTCTTTATGATAACTCCATGATCCGCCATCTTTGTAGCAGATCTAGAAACGTTAAAAGCAATAATCATCGGTAGAAGCTCTGGGGTCACACCCACAGCGATAGCCAAGGCAAATATAAGAGACTGGAGTATATCATTCTTTAGTAATGCATTTGCAAGGAAAACTACCACCACCATAACAATGACAATCTTTGTAATTAAAATACTAAAATCCTTTATACCCCTTTCAAACTCCCCTGTTCTCTCGCGAACTTGTAGTAGTGAGACAATGTTACTAAACTTTGTATCCTTAGCTATAGCCGTAATCTCTACGTATACATGCCCTGTCACTGCATTACTTCCTAGATATATACTATCCCCTATATTCTTTTCTATCGGAAGTGATTCACCTGTAAGAGAGGATTCATTTACGAAAAAGTCATGCCCTTCTCTTATGATTCCATCTGCTGGTATTACATTCCCTGCTTCTACAACTATAATATCACCAACAACTATATCTGAAGCTAGTATCTTCTGCTCTTTACCATCTCTTACTATTACGGTCTGAAGAGCTACTTTTTTTAATAATAGCTGGGTTGCTTTCTCTGACTTATGAGAAACAAAGAAGTTTATAACCGAACTAATGATGATAATAATGACAATTAATATTGCACTTATATATGATCCAGTGATTAAAGATATGAACGAAGCTCCTAAAAGTAAAAGGACCAAAGGATTTTTAAATTCTTTTAAAAAAGTCGCAAATGGCGAATATGGCTTACTTATTATTAAAATATTCTTACCATTTTGTTTTAACCTTTTCTCTGCTTCAATTTGAGTTAGTCCATTTAACATATTCTACATAATACCACATCTTACATTTTTGTAGAATAAAAAAACTCCCCGAGTTTTACCCGGGGAGTCTATTATATTTCTTCTATACAAAATGGACCAAAAACTATACTTCTGGCTACTTGTTTTTCTAAACCGGAAATACTTTCTTGAAAAAGAAGAATTTCTTCTTTTGGTATTTCTATTTCTGCCAAAAAGGCATACTCACTACCACTAATATTAGCTGAGTGGAGATGAATTAAATTTACATTTTCAAGAGGATTTAAAGCTTTAACTAAACTTCCCCTTTCATTTTTTGATATAAAAATTACCAATGCTCTATTATTCTGAGCAATATCTCTTTTTAAATTACTTGGACCAAATATAAAAAATGTGGTCCAAGCTTCCTCGTCTTCAAAATTAGATTCAAGAATTTCTAAACCCATTTTTTCTGCAGCAAATCTTGGTCCAATAGCTGCATATTTAGCATATTTTTTATTATTTGCAACCATTTCAGTTGCTAGTCCATTACTTCCAACTTCCACCAAATTAGCAGAAATTAATTTAGTATTTTTTTCACAGGCACCAAAGGCTTTTTCGTGAGCTAAAATACCTTTGATTTCATTTTTATTCACTCCTGGTCTAACCATAAGACAAAAACTGATTTTTATCTTGATAGCACAAAGAATATAAATCGTTTTTTCATTGAGCAATTTCATTAACTGTTCAACGGATTCATCTATCCTTCCTTGTGCTTTTGTTTCTACCGCTAAAATTCCATAAGAATCGGAGTTTGAAAAAATTACTGGTAAGACATCTTTATTTGATTTTACTGGTAATAATACAACATTTTCATCATTAAACTTTGGTAAATAATCATATTTAAGTGATGCCTTGTAATATGCTTCCCAAGAAAAAGTAGAACCATAGGGACCTAAAAAAACAATTTTTTCCATATATATTTAATTTTAAAGTTACAAATTAATTAAAAGAACAAAAAAATAAGCCCTCAGTTTGAGGACTCATCTTTTTAATTAAATATGTTAGTATATTTTAATCAGAAAAATCAACCCTCAAATCGATGGGGCTAAAGAAGAAAAATGTATTTCTCTGATTAATTAATTTCATATTTTTAATATAGCAAAATAACATATTTTATGCAAATACTGTGAATATTTAAAGGTAAATGCCAAATTTAACCATAAAACTAAAGGTAGTATTTTTTCGATTAATAATTAAGAATTAATTTGAAATTTACACTCATATTAAGTACCTTTTTGGGTTTTATATAGTAGGGGTCATCGATAAGGCCATTCAGTCCTTTCATCATAGGTTCTATGCAGATAAAGTCCTTCCCAGGCATAGACCAAACCCATATTTTTTCATATTCTATACTTACATCTAAAACTAGAATACCTAAAGATGGTATTTCTATTTTGACATATGCTTCACTATCTTTTAATTTTGGATTATCTATGTAGAAAGTTCCTCCATTATTCCAAACTTCTATATTATCTTCTATCTCTTTTCCGCCATCAAACACAAACTTTATATAACCCTTTTGTATATTGGGAATTTTAAAATACGGATGAAGCCCCATACTTATAGGCATGTCTTTCTCTTCTTCATTATTTTCAATTATCTGTTTATAAGTAAACGACCCATCTTTCTCAAATTGACCAATATTCTGAAATGAAAAGTCATATGGATAAACTTCTCTTGTTTTTTCATTAGATAATAGTGTCTCTGTAAAACCATCTTCCCTAGTTTCAACCTCCCATTTTAAATCTCTCGCAAAACCATGTCTTTCTAGGTTAGGATATATGTTATTTTTCTCAAGAGCTCCTGCGTTCGGGAAAAGGATAGGCACTCCACCTCGAACTTTTTCATCAATGTTTAAGAATGTTTTCTCATCAAAATATAGTATTTCACTCCCTTGAAGCTTTATAGAGGTTATCATTCCTCCCCTTTCAGCGCAAAAAGAGACCTCATTACCATTCTCTCCCTTTATCGTTTGTATTTTTAAGTCGGGCATTAGTATTACTTTGCTATTTGGATATTTGTTTTTTGAAGAATGACTTCTCTTATATTCTCTGCAATTTTTGAATCGATAACATCAAAAAATCCTTCAGCTTCACCACCATTCGTATTATCATTTGATGCAGTCTCTATCACAAGCTTACTTACTCCCATCATTTTAAAATTAAAGCTTTGCTCTATATTTATATTTTCTATCTGTCTATAAGGTATGAATACTTCTTTCTTACTTAAAAAACCTTTCCTAAAGCTAAAAGCATTCTCTCCTAAAGTAAAATCACAGCTTATATAATGAAACCAACTTAAAACTACACCAAAAATTAACACTAAAATAGAAATAACAAATAACCCTAATGATAAATAATTTACCAACGTTTAAGAAAAATCTAAAGGAAAAATCATAATCATTTTTGAAACAATACTACTTTTAAAAAAAGAAAAAATAAATGAGACTACAAGTAATATGATTCCTGCTGTAATCTTTTTTGATAAATAATAATAAAAAACTTTAATACCTAACTTTTGATTTGTATTCATATTTATATTATAACTCTTAATTAAATTAAATAAAGCATATAGAGAATAAATTTAGCAAATTAACTAAATATTTTAATATCCTTACTTAATATACTTCCTGTTGATAACACTTCTCACAGTATACTATCTCAGGACGTTCGGGTGAATATGAAGTCTCAAAGGTATTAGTACAACCTTCTTTCATACAGGATCTATGCCAGAGTTTCATAGGATT
>CAIOXR010000006.1 GCA_903862375.1 uncultured bacterium | reverse complement strand
TATTATATATTATTTATCTTAGTTGTAGTGATATAAGTAGTGTCTCTAATTCTTCACCTTTAATTTCTCGGTATTCTCCTTCATTTAATTTTCCTAATTCTATATTCATCACTCTTATACGTTTTAGATTTACTACTTTGTGATGCAGTGCCTCACACATACGCCTTATTTGGCGTTTTTTGCCCTCTGTAAGTACGATATTAAAGGTATCTTTGGATTTACTCGTATTACGCCAAACTTTGCATTTTTTACTTATAAATTTATCAAAATGGACACCATTGCTCATAAGATCTATGAATTTATCTGAAAAGTTTGGTTCTACTTTTACAACATACTCTTTTTCGTGAACATATTTAGGCGACAGTAGTCTGTCTGTTATACGTCCATCATTCGTCATGATAATCAAACCATGTGAATCTTTATCGAGTCTACCGATAGGGAAGACTATTTCTTTAAATTTTGTAACCTTTAGTATATCTTTTGTTTTAATATCTGGATTTGTAGAAATACCTACCATTTTATTATATGCATAATATACATAATTTTTCTTAGGAATATTTTCACTAACTGTTACATCTCCATCTCTATATACTTGGTCTCCTAGAACAGCTTTTCTGCCATTAATATAAACAAAACCTTTTTTAATAAGTTCATCTGCTCCTTTTCTTGTTGCAAAATTATTTATAGCTAAATACTTGTTTATTCTAATTGGATATTCCATATTGATTTAATATTATTTATAATGTTTGTATTTCTAAACTTTCATCAATAGGGGAGTGGTTATGTCTTAATTTGGGAATATAATAAAGTGCACTTAGTATGATAATTCCTAATATTGCAAATATAAATTTTAATGGTAAGAAAAGTAATATAACTGTACCTATTAATGGAGCAAAGATATAAGCTACTGGAGTCATATCTCTAAATACACTTAATAAGTAAGTATCTTCTTCTTTAATGTGAGTAAAGAAATATACTTCAGAAGTTGTTTCTGTAATACTTGCACCCATTCTTGTCATAAAGAGGACTAGAGCCCATAATGCGATGCTATCGGTAGTAATAAAAGACATAGAGAATGTAGCTACGCTCATTATGATGATACCTATATATAGTAGAGTCCTTTTTTTGAAGTGGTATTTATCAATAAGTATACCAATAGGTAATCCAAATATGATGAATGGGGTAAGCATTATGGTAAAGATAACACCTATATCATCCCACCCAAGACCAATATGATTATGAAGATAGATAGATGTATATACTACCATTAATGCAAAAAAGAATTGCAAAATAAAGTTTATCATTGTTATTGCAAGCATATGGTGATTTGTTTTCAAATAATTATATGTTGCCATAAATGGAGTTTTTATATATTGCTTATCATTGAAAGTTCTTATAGAGAAGAATAATCCTATTGTCATAACTATCGTGGCTATGAAAGATAGTATATATATAGATATATATCCACCTTCTTTTTCTATTAAGAAAGCAGTGATAAGGGGGCAGAGCATCCAAGCTACATTTATGACTGTTAGGTATAATCCACGTATTTTTCCAATAGTTTTAGGATCACCAAAATGTTCTATAAATATATCTATAGAGAATATTATGAGTGTGTTTGTGGCAGTTAATGTTACGAATGAAGTTCCTATAACATAAGGGTCTTTTGAGACAATCATTCCAACCAAAGATATCATATTTACTATAAGTGACCATAATATGAATTTTCTATTTCCAAAGTGTTTTAAAAGATTTACGCTTTTAGATAAAAGAAGTAGTGTTACCAACGATGAAATTGTAAATAAAATACCGACATACTTTTCAGATATTATCTTTAGTAAAAATGTAGAGTTTATATATGCTGAAAGTGCTATATGTAAACTAAACAAGAATGATAAAACATACATTCGATTTATTTTATTCATTTTATATTTTTTATTGTTAAATATTTAATAATACTGGTATCACCAAAGGTCTTTTTGCTGTTTTTTGGTATAAGAATTTTGATATATTATCTCCTAAGTTAGTTTTAATATTATCAAAATTTATAGGATTTATTCCTACAGTACCGTCTTCAATAGTTTTTTTAATTATAATTCTTACTTGATGAAGTAATTCTTGGTTTTCTTTCAAATATATAAATCCACGAGATATTATATCTGGAGATTTTCTTAGTCTTCCGGTGGATGAGTCGATTGTAGCTATAAGTACAAACATACCGTCCTGTGCAAGCATTACTCTATCTCTTATAACAACATCTTGTTCATCTCCTACAGAAAAACCATCTACCATCATAGGACCTGAAGGAGCTTTTTCTTTTCTAGTAATAATTTTTGTGCCATTGTCTATTATTTCAATTATAGATCCATTATCAGGTACGATGATGTTATCGATTGACATACCAAGAGACATTGCTATTTCTCTATGTTTTACTAACATTGAATGCCAACCATGTATAGGTATAAAGAATTTAGGATGAGTCTTCTTATGTAGCCATTTAATATCTTCTTGATCACCATGTCCAGTAGCATGGACTGTTACTTCATTAGTTCTGTAACTTATTATACGAACACCATGACGAGTGAGATTATCTTTAAGATGTTGTACCGCTATTTCATTACCTGGAACAATAGAAGAAGATAATATTATTGTATCTCCATTCCGAATTACAAATTTTTTATGTGTTTTATTAGCTGCACGATTTAATGCAGAGAATTCTTCACCTTGAGCTCCAGTCATCATAATAAGTATTTTATTGGGAGGATAATTATCTATATCTTCGATATTTATTATGGTCCCTTTTTTGGGTGTAAATATTCCAGCTTGTTCACATATCTCCATATTTGTTTTAAGAGACCTACCATCTAGAATTACTTTTTTTCCTAATGATTCGGCTATTTCAACAATTTTCATTAAACGTGTAATAGATGAAGCAAAAGCAGAAATAATAATTCGGCCTGTTCCTTGTTTTATGAGCTTGTCTAACCCTTCATGGACACGAACTTCAGGAAGTGAAAATCCTTCATTTTCTATATTTGTAGAGTCTGTCATAAGAAGTAGTACTTTTTCCTTGTCGAAAAAAGCATATTCTTTTTCTTCTTCATCACTGACGATGCCATCTATTTGATCTAGTTTATAGTCTCCTGGTGTTACAATTGACCCATAAGGAGTTTCAATTACTATACCCATAGAATCAGGCATAGTATGGGTAACTCCAAAAAATCTTATGCGAATATTTCCTGCATATATAATAGAATCTTTTTCTACTATGTGAGCATTCAAAGCTGGTAGGTGAGGGAATTCTTCTTGTCGTTTCTTCATTACAAGGATTGAAAGATTCCTAGAATATATTGGTGGATTACCAATACGGCTCATAACAAGTGGGATACCACCTATATGATCTAAATGACCGTGAGTTACAAGCATAGCTCTTATTTTATCTTTTCTTTCTTCTAGATAGGTAGTATTAGGTATTATATAATCTATACCTGGAGTATCTTCTGTTTTAAATTGCATGCCAGCGTCAATAACTATGATATCATTCCCTATTTCAATAGCTGTCATATTTTTACCTATTTCTTCGACTCCACCAAGTGGGATAATACGTATTACACCTTCTTCTGGAGGTGGAATAAGATTTGTTTTATTTTTTCTTACTATAGTAGTGTTTTCTTTTGGGGGAGTGGGAGTTTTTATATGAGCTCTTTTTCCTCCTTTTGAATTGCCATATTGGTAACTTCCACGACTTGTAGATCTGTTTAAATTTGTATTTATATCATTTTTGGGTTTTATTTTATTTTCATTTACTACCCTAGAATAATTATTATTAATTTTTGGTACTCCAGGCTTATGTATTACCCTTATTGTATTTGGTTTACGAAATTGAAAATTATTATTTTTATTTCCCGAATTTCTTTCTATTTTTGATTTTTCATTCATGTGTTTTTTGTTTTCGTTTTTAGCGAATCTTTATTTAGTAAATATTTTCCATACATGATCTTTGTTTGCATACCATTTATATATAGATGCAAATCTATCTGTTGGATTTATTAATGTGTTAATATCTATGTTGTTTAATTCTTTGGATGTAATGTATAAATATTTAGGTGAGTAAATTAATAAAGCAGGAAGGTCTTTATTAAATTCTTCAACAAAATTTTTATATTTATTATTTCTGTCTTCTTGTGATATAGTTTTTTGAGCGTCATCTAAAATTTTATCTATTTTAATACTATTATACATAGAAATATTTAATCCAGGATCTTTTCTTTGCGAAGAATGCCAAAAAGAAAATAAGTCAGATTCGTGATTTATAATCTGTCCGAAGAATAGTGCTTCATACTCTCGATTCTTAATTATTTGATTAAGTGATCCCATTTCATATACTTTTGCAATGTTTACTTTTATTCCTATGGTTTCTAACTGTGTTTTTATTATTTGAGTAACATTTCTAAGCTCTGGTGTATCACCAGTAGTAAGTGAAAATTCAAGTTTCAATAAAGGCCCATTATTTACTTTAATAGTTTCATTTACTGTTTTTTTACCAATTTTTTTTGTTTTAATTATTGTACTAGTACCACCTTTCTCTCTTATTCCATCACTCCCTGGTTTCCACCCACTTTTATCTAATAATTTATTTGCCATATCAATATTGAAAGATTCTACTTTGTTATGATCCTTGAATATTGTTTGAGGAATTGGACTTTCTGTAACTGTGCCGTAGCCATAAAGAACTTTATCTATAATTTCTTGTTTATTTAGTGCGTAATTAATTGCTTTCAGTACATTTTGATCAGCAAAAATTTTATTGTTCGTACTATTATAAAATATTCCAAATATTCTTGGGAGAGTTGTAGTGTGAATTGTAAAATTTAGATTATTAAAATTTTCAGTATTTTTTGGGTTTATGTTTCCTGCTTGGTTTATCGATCCTGAAAGTAATTCTCTTATTAAATCTTTTTCATTAGAAAAAGATTTAATTGTTAATTTTTTAATATTTGGATTACCAAGTATAAATCCTGAAAATTTTTTTAAATTATATTGTTGAGGTATACCGTCCTTATTTTTTAATACAGAATTAATTTTATATGGACCAGTACCTACTGCTTTTATGTTAAATGATGATATATTAAATTCTTTATCTGTAACATCTTTCCATATGTGTGAGGGAAGAATACCAATAGTTGTATTATCCATAAATGATATATAAGGTTTATTTAATGTAAATACGACAGTATAGTTGTCTTTTTTCGTTGTAGTAACCTGACCCCATCCTGTTCTTGGACTTTTTATTAATGGATCTTTTATTTTTTCAATCGTAAATATTATATCATCAGCAGTAAGAGGGGATCCATCATGAAATTTAATATTCTTCTTGATTATAAAAGTATATATTAGACCATCAGGAGATATTGTATATGATTCGGCAATATCAGGAATAAAAGAACCATCTGGTTGTCTCCTCATTAAGCCACTATATACAAGTGAAGTTAGATCTTTATCCGCGTCTGTTGTTGCTAGCACAGGATTTACAAGTGTAGGCATACCTATAATGCCTTCAGTTATTGAACCACCTTTTGTGGGTACATCTACTAAAAGTTTATTATTTAATTGGTTTAATATTGCGACAACAGAAAGAAAAGCAATAATAGTAATCGAAATAATGAAATAGTATTCTTTTTTTGAGAATGATTTTAATGCTGATTTTAGTTCTTGTATTTTAGGAATATGAAATTCTTTTATGAATGAGATAAATTTATACATAAGGCACTCTAAGAGTGAAATTCTAATATTTAATTAGTTTAATTATTATTTAACGAAAATTGCAAAAAGAGATGATGTAACTAAAAGAATAGCCACAACAATAGTTGCTATGAATATAAACTTTTCAAAACCCCGACGTGTGTGGTAGAGTCCACCAGCGTCTCCTCCTCCTAATACTCCTCCTACTCCTGCATCAGATTGCTGTAACAAAATAGCTCCGATAAGAATAATAGATAAAGTTATTTGTATATAAGGTAATATATTAGTTATAATCGTCATATTCATACATTACTACATTTATTGAAATATTGCAACTTAAGTTTACTCTTTTGGTTCAACATGTATTAGTATGTTTGAAATTTCAGGCAATTCATCCATTAGTATATTTTTTAAATTATGTGATATAAAATGTCCTTCTTTTACTGAAATATACCCATTTACTACTATATGTAAGTCTACATGGTACTTCATTCCTGTTTTTCTTATTAGACATTTTTCAGTTTCTAATACACCAGATACATTTTTAGATAATTTTCTAATATTAAGGATTATCTCTTCGTGGGTATCTTCATCCATGACTTCTCCAAGTGCTGGTCGAAAGATAAGATAGCAGTTATAAAGTATAAATCCAGCTGCAAAAAGTGCAGCCCAGTCATCTGCTGACTCAAAACCTTTTCCTAGTATAAGTGCGATAGTGATACCTATAAATGCAGCAACAGAAGTTATAGCATCACTTCTATGATGCCAAGCATCAGCCTTAAGGGATGAACTTTTTGTCTCTTTACTTTTTTTAATGACTAATCTGTAGGATATTTCTTTCCAAATGATAATACCCAGTAGAACTAACAAAGTGAAAGCCTTCGGCATTTCATGTGGTGTTTGTATATTTATTATTGCTTGACGAGCGATAATACCAGCTGAGATTATAAGAAAACCAACAACTGCAAAAGTTACAAGTGGTTCTATCCTTCCATGTCCATAAGGATGATTCTTATCTGCTGGTTTACTTGAGTATTTGATACCAAATAAAACTAATAAAGAAGAGAATATATCGCTAGTGGACTCTATAGCATCTGCTATAAGTGCATATGAATGACCAAAAACTCCCGCAATCCACTTTATAGACGCAAGTAATATTGTACTTAAAATACTAATATATATAGTTTTAACTGCAGTTTTTTCGTGTGACATACGGGTAGTTTAGCATAGAAGTAAGGAAAAATAAATTTATGGTAGCTTATTTAGTAATTCTAATAATAAATTTCTTTTTATAATATATAATAGCTGGTAAATATTTTCATTTTTTACTTCTAATGTATTTTCATTTTTAATTAAATTTTCTTTATAAATTATATCTAAATCAGAATCAAGCAAAATTTTATTTGGTAATAATTTATATAAGTATCTTAATACACAAATACGTGCATACGTTTCATCAGGTCTTCTGTAACTTTCTATCCTTTTTGCAAGATTAAAATCAAGTGTAAATTCTCTATTATCATCTGGCCTAGAATAACTTACTGCATTCTCAATAATATCTATCATCCATATTGGCATATCTTGTTTTATCATATTACTTTCATTTTTATCATGTACAGTCGGAAATATATGATGAGCATTTTCGTGAGCATATACAGTACTATCATTTGGAAGAACATCAGGGTTTATATATATTGTGTCATTTCTCGATAAACCAGTGGTATTATTACTTACATTATTTGGTAATGATAATTCTAAAAATTTAGTTTTAAGTCTTTCTAAAATATGTGATTTTACTTCTTTATATTTTATTTGCAAATTAGGGTCTGGTATAATTCTATTTTCATACCAATTATCAAAAAATTCTTTTTGTTTTTTAAATTCAATAATTAGATTATTATGTATTTGTGGTGTGTCATCACCTATATTTGCAAATACAGGTGTTTCAAACACTTTTGTAGTAGCAGCTACCCCTATACATGTTTTTAAGAAACCTCTTCTGTCCATTTGGATATTATATACTTTTAATAAATGTTTTTCAATTCTCTCTAGCAGAGTATTCAGATATTTAGGAGAGGATCATGAGTACATGTCTTGGTCACAAGTATTTTTCTGGTGAAAAATCTCGCGACCCCGCCTCGGTACGTCTACCTCCGGCTTTCCGTCCTCTCCTGGGCTACAAAAGCTGAATTGAAAAAGAGAGCAATTAATATTGCTCACTTTTTCGCTTTTGTGCCCAGGAGAGGACTTGAACCTCCAAGGATTGCTCCACTAGTTCCTAAGACTAGCGCGTATACCAATTCCGCCACCTGGGCATAAGGGTATACTAGCAAAAATTTATATAAATTACTAGTTTTTTGGCTAAAACAATTTGTTTAAATTGTTCGCCCGAGTAAATTTTACTAAATTTACTTTAATGAGGCCTGGAGCGGAATTGAACCGCTGTATAGAGATTTTGCAGATCTCTGCCTTACCACTTGGCTACCAGGCCGTACAAAATATATTTCGAGAAGAGCTATTCAATGTAGATTCTCTTCTCTATTTTTTAATCCTAACCTTTGGTTAATAATTCGTCAATTCTTTGCCTATTCTTTTCTCCTTCATCTATCTCAACTTCTAAAAAGGGGATAGGGTTTATCTTCAATCCTTTAGAGACATACTTGCGTAAATCTCCTAAGTTTCTTCGGATAAATCCATAAGCTGCTTTTTCTTTCTCACGAGGAAGAACACTCACCATTATCTTTGCCCTTTTGTTGTCAGGTGAAAGTAGTACTCGTGTGACTGTGATCATCGAAGTCGGTCCTGCTTCTCTCTCTATGAATAAAGCGGATAATTCTTTGATATGATTTGTAATTTTTTCTGATCTAAATTCTGACATCCCAGTACTAAATTTAATTATTAATTATATTTTCTTTCGACTTAACATTATATATTTTACATATTCCGTAAATTTTTACTAATCGTAAATTTAGTACGGGACAAGTAATTACTTGATCGTTATTATGAATGCTTCTAATACATCCCCTGGAGCAATTCCTATCTTTGTTTCGACTTGGACTCCACATTCACTTTCTTCTAGAACTTCTTTTGCTTTTATTTTATTGTGTTGAAGTTCTACTATTTTTCCCTTACCTATTTCAAACTCTCGACGCATTATACGGACTATCCCTCCATTTACAATTCTTCCAGTTAATACTTTTCCACCGACTACCTGCTTGTCTTTCGTTGAGCCAAAAGTTTTAAGTATCTTAAGAGTTCCTGTGACTTCCACAGATTCTACTCTTGGTCGTCTTTCTTCTATGAGTATTTTAAGCCAGTCAGTAAGTTTATATATAATATCGAATACTTGTACATTTATCTTCAGAGTTTCATTTAGGTCCCTTGCTCCATTATCAAGCTTTGTATTAAAACCTACTACTATAGTATCTTTATTTGCATTGGCCATCTTTAGGTCTGATTCACTGATAGCACCAACTCCAAAGCTTATAATCTTATAAGATATTTCTTGATTGTTTAGTTTACTTATTTCTTTTTCAAGAGCTTCCATCGAGCCTACTACGTCTGTTTTAATTATGATAGGTATTACCTTACCTACTTGAGGAGTATTCTTCTGATTAGTTTTATTATTTAAACTTTCATTTTTGACTATTTCTATATATGCTTCGGCTTCTTTTTTATTTGAGAATGACTCAAAGCTACTTCCGACTTCAGGCATTGATTCAAATCCTACAAGTAAGATAGGGGATGAGAAGGTGGCTTCTTTAATAGGTTTCCCTAGGAAGTTCTCCATTATCCTTGTTGTGACTAGAGCTTGTCCTGCGACAACTATCATTCCTGACTTAAGAGTTCCATTCTTTATAATAGCAGTTGCAGAGATGCCTCTTTTAGGTTCACGATTTGCTTCTATGATTAATCCTGAAGCATTTAACTTTGGATCACCAGTGAGAGTTTGCATATCAGCCACAAGAAGAATCATATCTAGAAGTTCACTTACTCCAGTACCAACTTTTGCAGAGATAAGTACGAACGGTATGTCTCCACCCATACCTTCAAGATATATACCTTTCTCTACTAGATCCATTTTAGTTTTCTCTATATTTGCATTTGGTCTGTCTATCTTATTGATAGCTACTATATAAGGAGTTTTACTTTCTATAATAGTATTATAAGCCTCTAGCGTTTGTGCTTTTACAGAATCTTCAGCAGATACGACAAGGATAGCTATATCAGCAGCACTTGCTCCACGAGCACGCATCTTAGAAAAAGCTTCGTGGCCAGGAGTATCCAGAAAAGTCACAAGTCTATTAGTTCCATTCTCATCTTTATGACTTACTTCATAAGCACTTATACTTTGAGTGATACCACCAGCTTCACTGTCTACAACGTTTGATTTGCGTATATAGTCTAAAAGAGTAGATTTGCCGTGGTCTACGTGCCCCATGACAACAACTACAGGTGGTCTGACGTTTGTATTTGGTTGTGATTTTTCTGTTGTCATAAATTTTTGAAATATGAAATTAAATACAAATTTTAATATTTAATGAAATATTTATTAGATGGTTTATTTTGATTTCTCTAAAACATCTTTTTCTTCAGTTGATAATTCAAATTCTGATTTGCCGGCGACTATTGGTTTTGCAAATATACTCATACGATCACGAGCATAAAGACTCGACATAACAACTCCATTTCCTTCGTCATTTATAAATGATATAGCGAAGCTTTGGTTACTTCCTGCATCTAAGAATGGATTAAAGCGAATTGTCTCTACACTTCTTATGGATTTATCTAATCTCTTGTTTACTGTGACTAGATGACTGTTTATTTTATCTTGATTATTCTTTAAATCTTTCATTTGTTCTCCAAGTTTGATCATCACTTCTTCTAAGTTTCGAGCCTTAGTACCAGCGAAAAACTTTCTAAAACGGTACTCTGTAATACCTATCCAACACAAAAGGATAATAATAACACCTGAAAGTATATATACTAAGATAGTAATAGTCATAACTAAAAATAGTATATACTAATAAGCCTTTTTTTACAAATGTGGTATAGTTAGTAATATGTTTAAAGAGAAAAGAATATATTTAGATTATGCAAGTACGACACCTATAGATAAAAGGGTTTTAGAACTTATGCATTCATACGAGAGAGATTTATATACAAATCCTACTTCTATCCATACAAGTGGAGTCAAGGTTAGGAGTATCATAGAAGATTCAAGAAAAAAAATTGCAAAAGAGATAAATGCTCATAGCGATGAGATCATATTTACCGGTAGTAGTACAGAAAGTAATGCTTTGGCAATACTTGGTGTAATTAAGAATTATGAATTAAGAACTAAGGATGAAAAATGTCGTGTTTCGATGGATACTACACGACACGATTCTGCTAAATCGAAAATTCCTCATATTATTACTTCAAAGATTGAGCACCCTGCAGTTTTAGAGAATTGTCGAATGCTTGAAGAAAGAGGTGAGGCTACTGTGACTTATGTAGGAGTAGATAAAAATGGAATTTTAAATCTAGAAGAATTTAAAAATGCTTTAAATGATGATACTGTATTAGTTTCTATAATGTATGCTAATAATGAAATAGGTACCATACAGCCGATACAAGAAATTGCAAAAATAATCAGGCATTACAAGAAAGGTAAATTAGCTTCTCAAGGCCTTGCCTCTGGCTCACTTGAGGCAAGGCCTTTCCCCGTAAATTTTCCTATTTTTCATACTGACGCTACGCAAGCGATGAATTATCTGGATACTTCAAATGTAGAAAAGTTGGGTGTAGATATGCTCAGTTTTAATGGATCAAAGATTTATGGACCGAAGGGTATAGGGGTTTTATACAAGAAAAGATCAGTACAGATTTCTCCTATATACAAAGGAGGTGAGCAAGAGTTTGGATTACGATCTGGCACTGAGAACGTCGCAAGTATCGGAGGTATTGCTCTCAGTCTAGAAATTGCCAATAAAATGAAAAAGAAGGAAAGTGAAAGACTTGCTAGTCTTCGTGATGATACAATTTCCAAAATATTGAATATCAAAGTGTCTCCATATAAAATAGTTTTAAATGGAAGCAAAGAAATGCGACTTCCAAATAATATAAATATTTCTATTACAGGTATTTCAAGTGAGCTACTAGTGATAGAGCTTGATGCAAATGGTATAGAAGTATCAGCAAAAAGTGCTTGCAAGAGCGATGATGATACTGGCTCATATGTCATAAAAGCAATAAGGAAAATTTGTAAGAAAAATAATGAAGAAGAAGGATCTCTCCGTATAACACTCGGAAGACAAACAAAAAAGTCAGAGATATATATACTGATTAAAGTTTTAACAAATATTTTAGAGAAATACAGTAAATTTGCAAAGTATGAAAATTAAATATTTTAAGAAGTGGAAATAGTTGCTATATATGCTATAATGAACAGATGGATATTAAAGAATTAGACAAAAAACAGCTTATTTTACTTACACTACTTATAACTTTCGTAGTTTCTATTGCGACGGGTATTGTGACGGTTTCACTTATGAATCAAATGCCTAAAAGTGTTCCTCAGACTATAAATAATGTTATACAAAGAACTATAGAGAAAGTTACAACAGTTGAAACACCCGTGAAAGATACTGCCACTGCTAAAGTTGAAGAATCAAATTCATTATTATCAACTGGGGATGTTTTGGTAAATATTTATCAAAAGACTGAAAATATCTTATTAACAGACTCTACAAATATTAGTGAGTCTACCTCATCAAGTTCGACGACAATGGCTACAAATATTAATGGTCAGAGTGATACAACAGCTAAAGAATTAGGACAAGGAGTTATAATTTCAGACGTTGGTTTAATTCTTGTAGAAAGTTCTGTTTTGAATGAAAGTCAAGTTTATAAAGTTATTTTAAATAAAATTGATTTTGATGCAACAATTTTGAAAAAGTTCAGCAATGGTTTTACGGTATTAAAGATTTCTACTAAAAAGACCGAGAATGCTGATACTACAAAGAAGACATAATAAATTTTTTTAATCATTTATATTTATCTTTATTAT
>CAIOXR010000005.1 GCA_903862375.1 uncultured bacterium | reverse complement strand
TGCCATGTGATCACTTAAACCATCTTTTAATTCAACATTCGTTGCAATATATGTAGGAGTAGTAAACAACCCATCTACCATATATTCCAAGCCTTTTACCCTATGTAATATTGGATCTAAACTATTACTATACTTCATAGGGATATTATCTTTAAATTCTTTTGCAATTCTACTATATGCTTCTCTTCCACGAGGAGCATTTAAATCACCGCAAAATACAAACTCACCTAATTGCTTTATTTGATCTATAAATATCTGATTCATTTCAAGCTGAAAATCAGTAGTTTTTCCATCTTTAGTAATTGTTAAATGTGAATTCACAAATTTATACATCTCACCGTCTATATCCTTGATATCCACCCACAATAATGCTCGGTTTTTAATTTTATTTTCATCCTTTAAATATTCTTCATAAGATCTTTCTATTCTTTGTATATTACCTACATGAAAAAAATACCCAAAATTTATAATACTTTTTGAAAAAATACCTAAACCTTCTTTCTTACCATAAAATTCTCCATGAGAATCATTATAAATAAAATTTACAGCCCTATAAATCCCTTCCATACCTAATTCATTTTTATACATATCAAAATCCTCTTCTAATAACTCTTGCAAACAAATTATATCAGGAGATTCATTTTTTAAAAATGGCAACACGAGATTGTGGTGCCTGTTAAACTCTATGTTTAATGATACAAGCTTCATATTCTTATTATAATATATATCATATTCTTTGAAAACAATTTGCATTTATTAATTTGAGTTTTTCCTCCCTACCTATTTTTTTTATTTCGGCTTCTCTTTTTCTAGATTCTCCGTAAGTTTTAAATTTTTCAAAATATTTCAATACTATCGGTCTGCGAATCTTTGTGTAATGAGCTCCAGACTTCAAATTATTATGACTATGAATCCTCTTCTCTAAATCATTTGTCGAGCCGACATACAAAGTTTTATCATTACACTCAAGTATATAAGTAAAATACATAATAATTATTTATCTCCCCTACTATTTTATAGGATAATTATTAATTACATATTCTGATAATACTCTCACTTGATCAAAAGTAGGAAGAGTCGGAAGGTCTTCTTTTGAAAACCATTTTGCATCATATAATTCACTTTCCTGAATATTTATCACTTGATTTTCATCAAGTAATTTAACATAAAAGTAAAAACCTAAGTGTGGAACTTGGAACCCTTCCCTCTCCAGATCAATATAAAAAGGCATAGGTACTGGTGTAGCATTAGAGTCACCTTTAAAAAAACTCTCAATTGCTGGTAGAACACATACATCAAGACCAAGCTCTTCTTTCCACTCCCTTATAACAGCTTGATCAGGAGTCTCATCTTCCTCCATATGACCTCCTGGAGGCGTCCATTTATTAAACTTTTTATGATGATTTAATAGAACTTTTCCATTTTTCATCAAATACCCCACTGCCATATATTTATAAGCCATATGTATATTGTATCAGATAATTTATTAATCTACATTAACTCCCATATTCATTAAATCACTTTTTGTTTGCTCAGGAGAAGTGAAATGAATGGTTTTCATCCCTAAGTCCATTGCAGGCATTAGTAAACCTTCTTTGTCATCTATATATACACACTCCTGTGGTGGATTACTACAAACTTTAAGTACTTCCTGATATATCACAGGATCTGGTTTTCTTGTACCAACAATATAAGAAAGTACGCCATTATTAAAATTACTTAAAAAACCATATTGGCTCTCAAGATAGACAATTCTTTCTTTTACATTATCAGAAAGGAATACAATTTCATACCCATTCTCTTTAAGCTTTTTTACTAGTTCAATAGTTCCATTTATTGGCTTATATCCTTCAAGCCAGATATCAGATAATACTTTCTGGTCCACATCTTTTAAATTCCAAAGTCTTTTTGCTTTATTCCAAAATTCATTCGCATCTATCTTTCCTATCCGATATAAAGTACCCATGTACCCTTTCAGTACGTCTTCTATCTTACTTTCTTCAACATTGTATTTTGAAGAAATATTTTTAATAGCTTGCTTTGTCCCATCTGTGAAATACACCCCACCTAAATCAAAAACTATAGTTTTAATATTATTTTCATTCATAATTATATTATATAAAGTCAATAAATATTAGACAAGCAATATCTTCACCATATTAAATATATTAGTATTTATATTAAAGCAATTAAGCGGATAGGTGCTTCTGTTCCGTCTTTAATCTTTATAGGAAGTACAAATACTTTTGCTCCTGTTTGAGGTAACTCTTTAGCATTTGCAATATTTTCTACTAAGTATTTATCATCACCTAAAATAATATGATGCACGGGGTAACCGTTTATTCCTGTATCTGCAGAAAGAGTATCTATGCCTATTCCTGCAATATTTCTTTCCACTAAAAGCTTTGCAGTATCTTCATGTATGCTAGGGAAAATATGATTATTTATATACTTTTCTGGTGTATCCCAGTATTTGTCCCAGCCTGTATAAAAAATCACAAATGTATTTGGTTTTATTTCACCATATTTTTCTTCAAACTTTAAAATAATATCAGGATTTACTATATATTTTTCATCTGCAACAGAACTTACATCGATAACAACGCAATCACAAACTAATTCTTCAACTAAAAGTTCTTCAACAGTTCGCCCACTGGGTACAACATGTGCTGGTGCATCTATATGGGTACCAACCCCACAAGGAGTAGAAATATCATGCTTACGAAAAATATCTGGTGGTATGCAATCATTATAGTCTAACGAAACATCTATCTTGTAACCACAATTACCATCCCAACCTGGTATACCAGAGTGAAGTGTGTGAGTAAGGTCAATAATTTTATATTCTTTATTCATATTTATAAAGTATATCAAACATGAAAGTTTTTATCCATTTCTGAAATGAAATATTCTCTTACTTCCCTATCTTGTATACACCCTCCTATATAACTCTTCTCCCAACCTCTACTTTTTAATTTATTGTTTATATATTCTCTGTCATCAAAAAGTTCACCTATATCTATAAGCACTATTTGTCCGTTATTATTCAAACCGTAATTCTTTGTAATATTAAAACCTTTTGCCACTATGCCAAAGTCCAACAGTTTTAAACTGAATTCTATGAACAAATCTACTATCTTTTTTCCTTCCTCCGTATTTGAATTCTTAAATACTTCATGTAAAGGAGTAACCTTATCTTGCTCGAAATCATACTTATTTACAAATTTTGGATTTGCAATCCACTCTTTGGGAATATTCTTTCTTTTCATTAATTCAAGCGAATCATCCATACTATCTTTCACTGTCTTTATAAAAGATGGAATATCATATAATGAATCTCTATTAAATGGAAAAGCGTCTATAAAAATAACAAAATATGCTTTCATCCATGAATGAAACTTTTTCAATACCCTACCATTCCCCAAATCATACGTTGTATACTGCCACCCTTGTCCAATTTTTTTCATAAAAATATTATAAATCAGTTTAATTCACTATAATCTATTGAAATATGATTTGCCTTATTTTATTTGAAAGTAATTCGATATATTCTTCAATATTATTTAGAATCATACCATTTTTTGAATGTTTTAACTTGCTCTTTATAATTTTTTAATCCATCAATTTCTATATATTTTTCTTTATTATTTGGAATTTCTATTTCATTATTCATTTTATGAATTACTGATAAATCAAGTGGCCTATAATATTTCTTCTTCTCTATATTTTTAATTTTTCCTCTTTTTATAACTCTTTTTTCAGCAATTTCTATTGGTGTTTTCAAATAAACTAATACATATCTTGCATTTGCATTAGTCGCAAACTTAAAATACTTCTGTCTTTGTATTACTTTATTTGTATTTGCATCAACTATAACACTGATATTTCTTTTAAGAAGTTCATTTACTAACCAATCAGCAATATTAAGAACCTTCTTGTGTTCTTCTTGAGAAAATACAGGTATATCAAACATTTCAGATCGGATTTTATCAAAACTTAAATGAAAAAAATTAAATTCATTTGATAAATGTTCCGAAAAGTACGTTTTCCCCGATCCTGGATATCCAAGCATTGTAATCAAAACTGGTTTCTTTTTCATCAATCAATTATATCAAAACTTTAAAATAATTAATAATACCATAAACAATTTATATTTGATTGTGTCAATATCAATATTTGAGATAATAAATACCATTAATGCGTATTAATGATAGAGGTCGATTAATAATAATTTTTTTAAAATATGACAAACAAAATAAAACTTATATTTCCAGTTTTAGCTTTAGGTCTTGTATTAAGTGGTACAGCATTTGCTGCAACAACTAGTACAACGACAGAAGAGAAAACAGAAATAAAAACTGGGACAACTGAGCCCAAAGAACTAAAAGGAAATACAATAGCAGCACAAACTGCCAAAAGTACCTGTATTACAGATGCTAAAACAACTAAAGCTACTGCTGTAAAACTAGCAAATGATACAGCTAAGCAAACAATTCTAGATGCTAAAATAGTAAAAGATACAGCAATTAAAACTGCAAAATCAAATACTGATAAAACTGCAAAAGCTGCCGCTATTAAATTAGCAAATGATACATATAAAAAAGCTGTGAATGATGCTAAATCAGCTCAATCAGCTTCAATCAAAACAGCGACAACTGTATACAAAAATGCAATTAAAACTTGCCCAGTAAAATAGATAACCTTTATTTATAAAAACCACCATCTGGTGGTTTTTATATTTATATAAATTTTTTGTTATAACTTTATTTGAATTTTAAACCAATATAAAGTCCCAAGAAAAATACTCCAACAAAAAGTAT
>CAIOXR010000004.1 GCA_903862375.1 uncultured bacterium | reverse complement strand
GTTCATTAATATATTTTATTGATTCGTTACAAATTAATTAATAGTAGTATAATAAATCTTATGGAACCTGATATTGAAGAAATATTTTCTTTAACCAAGAATTTAAAACAGGAAGAAAAAGATCTAATAAAAAAGGCGTATGATTTTGCATACCTTGCTCACAAAGGGCAACTCCGTAAAAGTGGTGAACCATATTTCAATCATGTATTTGCAACAGCAAAAAATTTAGCAGAGCTTGGAATGAAAGAGAAAACCATTTCTGCTGGACTACTACATGATGTAATAGAAGATACTAATACCACAGAAGAAGAAATTAGAAAAGAATTCGGGGAGGAGATATTGTCTTTAGTAAAAGGAGTTACAAAATTAGGAACAGTTAGATATAAAGGCATAGAAAGAAAAGTTGAAAATTTAAGACGATTCTTTATTTCAATGGCAGAAGATATGCGCGTTCTTGCTATTAAACTTGCAGATAGACTTCATAATATAGAAACACTTGAATATGTCCGTCCAGATAAACAAAAACGTATTGCATTAGAAACTCTAGAAATATATGCCCCACTTGCTGATAGATTATCCATGGGAAGACTTAAGGGTAAACTTGAAGATGCAGCTTTCCAATATGCTTATCCAAAAGAATATACAGAAGTTAAAAATCTACTTGAAGAAAAAAAAGATGCAAAAGAAAAATATTTAATTGAAGTTCGAGATATAATAAAAGACAAAATAAATGAAGCCCACTTGCAAAATGTAATTGTTGATTATAGGCAAAAGCACTTATACTCACTTTGGAAAAAACTCCAAAAATACAATATGGATATAGGTAAAATATACGATATAATTGCTCTTCGTGTTATTGTAAATACTGTTGCTGATTGTTACCATATATTGGGTATAATTCATGGCGAATGGACTCCTTTACCAAATCGTATTAAAGACTATATAGCTATGCCTAAAGCTAACGGTTACCAAAGTCTACACACCACTATCTTTACTGGAACTGGAGGGATTGTTGAAATTCAAATTAGAACTCATCAAATGCATGAATATGCTGAGAACGGTCTTGCCTCTCACTTCATATACAAAATAAAAGAATTAAATAAAAATTCAGAAATAAAAGAACTCGAATGGGTCACTAAACTTCATGAACTAAATACACAAGAAGAAGATGATCCTGAGAAATTCCTTAAGAAAATTAAACTTGATTTTTTTCATGATCGTATTTTTATATTTACACCAAAGGGAGATATTATAGATTTACCAGAAGAATCTTCTCCTATTGATTTCGCTTATGCAATACATACTGACGTAGGCAATCATATCCAAGGAGCAAAAGTTAACGGAAAAAATGTATCACTAGGATTGAAACTAAAAACTCACGACATTGTAGAAATTCAAGTAAATAAAAATACAAATCCTTCATCAAAATGGCTTGATTATGCTAAAACAAGCTTAGCTAAAAGAGAAATAAATGCATACTTAAAAGAGCACAGCCTTTTATCTAAATTCTTATCATTTGGGAAAAATTAATACAATTTAAAAATCGTAACAATGTTACGATTCTTAAATTGTATATTTAGATAGAAAAGTTTTTAATATTATATAAGTCTACTTCTTCTTCTGCTTTTTTAATCTCTTCATTAGTACGATCATCCAAAAGATGAGTATCACTATCTATATCTGCAATTTTTTCTTCTTCAACAGCAATTTGAGTTTCTTCAATATTATTTTCACTTTCTTTTTGAGAAATGTATTTCTCGAGCATAAGATTCGGATTACCCCCTTCTGACTTTGACTTAATAATTTCAAGTATTGTTCGAAGGTCATCATTGGTAAAGAAGTCTATAGTAATATAACCACCATTCTCCTTTTTCTCTATATGTACCCGAGTACCAAGTGTCTCTTGAAGCTTCCCTTCTATCTCACTTATTTCTGGGTCCTGCATATATTCCTTTTTACGAACCTTATCAAAAGCTATCTTTCGAGCAATTTTCTCTGCATCTCTTACTGTAAGCTTCTTCCACATTATTTCTTTAAATAAAACATTCTGCTCTTCTGGTCTATCTGAAAGCATAAGGATCGGACGAGTATGCCCTTCACTTATCTTTCCTGCTGATAATGCATCTAGAATTTCTTGTGGTAAAGCAAGCAAACGTAAAGTATTTGAAACATACTCACGACTCTTACCCATCTTTAATCCTATCTGTGTATGTGTAAATTTAAATTCTTCGACAAGTCTGAAAAAAGCACGTGCACGCTCAACTGCATTTAAATCTTCACGTTGTAAATTCTCAATAATAGAAAGCTCAAGTTTTGCCATATTATCATCTCCAACACGTATGATTGCTGGTACTTGTGTAAGCCCTGCTATCTTTGAAGCACGAAGCCTTCTTTCTCCTGCGATAAGTTCATACTCAACTACGATACCCTCATCTTCTTTCACAATTTCGATGCGAGAAACAGTAAGAGGTTGCAATATACCATACTGACGGATTGAATCT
The DNA here is from genome assembly GCA_903862375.1 of uncultured bacterium. Lineage (GTDB taxonomy): Bacteria > Patescibacteriota > Minisyncoccia > Phycocordibacterales > UBA9973 > UBA8515. The sequence continues at coordinate 2,117 of CAIOXR010000004.1, read as the reverse complement.
GCTAAATCTCTCAATCGTGCTTCATCAAACTCACGACGAGGCTGGAAAGGATTTGGTTTAATCTTTTCTATATCTATCCAAAATATTGAATTACTATAAAGCTGTGACATTCTTCTATTTTAGCATAAATTTCTTTTCTTGAAAAATTTTGATATTTGTGTATAATTACCCTATAAGATGAATAAAGTAAGTGACTTTAATCTTAAATGAAATACGCGTCGGTGGTGGAGTGGTCTATCACAACAGACTGTAAATCTGTCGGCTTCGGCCTTCGTTGGTTCGAATCCAACCCGGCGCACAAAACAAACAAACCCCAAAAGGGGTTTTTGTTTTATGCACCAGAGCAACTAAACTACTTTAATCATGTGCAGAACATATACTCATGGTCTAACTTGTTGTTATTTATTAATGTTATTTTTAACTAGTAATTTATTGACTAAAACTGGTATAATATACAAATGGAATACAAACCAGAAACAAAGAACTGCCAGAACTGTAAGATTGACTTCATCATAGAGTCTGAAGATTTCTTATTCTATGAGAAGATTAATGTTCCAGCACCTACTTTTTGTCCGGATTGCAGAATGCAAAGAAGACTTTGCTGGAGAAATGAACACAATCTACATTTTGCTACATGTCAAATTACAAATAAAAAGGTAATCACTATCTATTCTCCAGATAAAAAGATCCCAATTTATAATCGTGAATATTGGTGGAGTGATAAATGGGATCAAAATAATTCAGGAATTGAATATGATTTTTCTGTATCATTCTTCGAACAATTTAAAGAATTGATGAAAATAGCACCACGACCAAACTTACTTCAAACAAATACAAGTAATGGTGAATATACAAATTATATTCTTGACTCAAAAAATGTATATATGGTTTTTTCCGCCGTAAACGATGAGAATACTATGTATTCTATAGGCTCGGTAGTAAATACACGTGATTCTGTTGATATTCATCTTTCAAGTAGAATTGAAAATTCATATTGGGTTGTTCAATGTGTTCAATCATCAGGCCTACAATTCGCATGGCATTGTGACAGCTGTTTTGATTGTATATTTTTAATTGATTGTCACAGTTGTTCTAATTGCTTTTGTTGTATTGGTCTTAGGAATAAAAGCTATTGCGTATTTAACCAACAATACACCAAAGAAGAATATAAAAAAATAATTTCTGAATACAATTTAGGTAGTTATTCATCTTTACAAATAATAAAAGAAAAATTCAAAGAATTTACATTAAAATTCCCTTTTAGATATGCAAGAATATTTAAATCTCTTGATTGCACAGGTGATGATATCCAAAATGCTAAAAATTGTAAAAAATGTTTTTATTTAAAAAATAATGTTGAAAACTGTAAATACTCATATAGATTATTCGATAATATAAAAGATGGGATGGATCTAAGCCTTGTTTGGAATAATATGGAGATTGAATATGAATGTTTAAGCGTTACGACAGGAAGAGAAGTATTCTTTTCTTCTTTATGCTGGAATGTACAAAATGTTTGGTATTCTGATAATTGTTTTAATTCAAGAAATCTTTTTGGTTGTATCGGACTTAAAAATGCACAATACTGTATCTTAAATAAACAATACACAAAAGATGAGTACAATGAATTAATTCCAAAAATTATTGAACAGATGAAAAATATTTCATATACAGATAAAAAAGGAAGAGAATATCGTTTTGGTGAATTTTTTCCTATTGAATTATCACCATTCTCATATAATGAAAGTCTATCCCAGCAATACTTTACTCTTTCAAAAGATGAAATTTTAAATAATGGTTTTTTTTATTCATCACCTGAAAAAAGAAATTATAGTATAACTCTAACTGCAGAGCAAATACCAGATGATATAAAAAATGTGAATGAATCAATCATTAATGAAACAATAGAATGTGGTCATAAGTCTCAGTGTGATGATAATTGTCAAACTGCATTTCGAATTGTTACAGATGAATTATCTTTCTACAAAAAGCACAATCTTCCTCTTCCAAGATTGTGTCTAAATTGTAGGCACCAAGCTAGAGTAAAAGAAAGGAATCCTATAAAACTCTGGCATAGATCCTGTATGAAAGAAGGTTGTACTAATACCTTTGAGACT
>CAIOXR010000003.1 GCA_903862375.1 uncultured bacterium | reverse complement strand
TTATTTATTGAAAAATAATTATTCACAATTAGATCAAAAAAGAATTTTAAGTGCATTAAAACGATTAAAAGAAATTTCAATTGCAGATGATATTAAAAATAATAGTAAAATTTAATATTTTTAATTAACTATATATCTGTTATAATAAGATTATGAATATCATAATTATTTTGTCGGTTATACCTGTTATTATTTGGAGTTTGATGGCACCCATATCTTCTAGGTTTGTAGATATTAATACCATTACGACTAGCTTGGGTCAGATTTTAGGACTAGTAGGTATGACTTTATTTGCAATTAATCTTATCCTAGCAGGACGCTTCAAATGGTTTGATAAATATTTTAAGGGATTAGATAAGGTTTATGCGAATCATAGCAAAATAGGGGCTATATCTTTCTCAATGCTTTTATTCCATCCACTATTCCTTGTTGTTAAGTATATTTTCATTTCGACTCACTCTGCTGCACTTTTCTTCGTACCATTCTTAGATATGCCTGTAACTTGGGGGATATTATCATTACTTTTGATGATTATTCTTCTTTCTTTTACATTTTATTTTAAATTTAAATATAATGTCTGGAAAATGTCTCATAAGTTTATTACTGTAGCTTTTTTCTTGGGAGTTATACATACAATGGTTATCTCAAGTGATATATCTAGGAATCTATTCCTCCGTTATTATATTCTACTCCTAGTAGTACTTGCATTTGTTATAATTATTCGAAAAGTTATTTACGAGAAATTATCTCTAAAGAGATATAAGTACAAAGTAAAGAATACACAACTGTTGAATAAAGATATTATAGAAATAGAAATGGAAACACAGGGAGATAGAATGAATTTTAATGCTGGCCAATTTGCTTTCTTTGTTTTTAAAAGTAGTAATGTAAGTTCTGAATCACACCCATTCTCTATATCTTCAGGGGAGAGCAATGAGACTTTAAAGATAACTGTAAAGAATTTAGGCGACTATACAAGCAGTCTTACAAACTTGATAAAAGGAGATGAAGTAGTTATAGATGGACCATATGGGCATTTTTCATATAAAAACGTTGCAAGTAATAACCAGATCTGGGTAGCTGGTGGTATAGGTATCACTCCTTTTTATAGTATGGCTCAAAATTTAGGGGCAGGTTATAAAGTTGATTTCTATTATTCTGTTAAAGAAGAGGCTGAGGCAGTATATATAAAAGAATTGCAAGACATAGCAATAAAAAATTCGAATTTTAAATTTAATTTATGGAGTGCAAAAGAAAAGGGTTATATAAGTGGAGAATTAATAATGAAAAATAGTAATGGACTGGTAGGAAAGGATATATTCTTTTGTGGTCCACCAATGCTTATGGAAAGTTTGAAGAATCAGTTTGTGACCTTAGGTGTCGATATTAAAAAAATCCATTACGAGAATTTTAATTTTTAATAATTATTAATTCAAAAATAAACATTTTATGAAAAAATTAGCAAGTGCATCTTTATTTATTTTCTTTGTAGTAGTGACGGCAATTCTAACTTCTGGTTTAGTTTTTTATCAAAATAATAAAGACAGTACAAGTGTACAAGTTTCTGGATTAAAAGTAAGTACTATAACTAAAAATAAGATTAATCAATTATCTACAGATGGGAAAAGTTTAGTTTTGAATTTAAGTGAGATTACAAGACACAATAAGCAGTTAGATTGCTGGTTGCTTATAAATGATAATGTATATGATATTACAAGTTTTTTTGGCTCTCATCCAGGTGGGAATGCTGCAATGCTCTCTACTTGTGGTACGGATGCTACTGACGCATATATGACGAAAGATCCAAATGCTGCAACTACTACAGGAGGTAAAAGTCATTCTTCAAATGCAAGAAATATGTTGAAAGATTATTATTTGGGAACACTTAACCAATCTATTGGAAATATTTCAAGTAGTAATAATACGAATACGACTACAGTGGCTAATATTGATAAAAGAATATCAGTATCTTCTACTTCTACATCCAGTTTAGATAATACTAAGACTAATACAATAACGAAACTACCAGTGGCATCAGGAGGAGTAGTTTTAAATTTACCTGAAATATCTAAGCATAATAAACAATCAGATTGCTGGTTGCTTATAAGTGGAAAAGTTTATAATATCACATCATTTTTTGGCTCTCATCCAGGTGGGAATGCTGCAATGCTCGCTACTTGTGGTACGGATGCTACTGACGCATATATGACGAAAGATCCAAATGCTACAACTACTACAGGAGGTAAAAGTCATTCCTCAAATGCAAGAAGTATGCTTACTAGTTACTATATAGGGGATGTTGGTCAGACTATAGGACAGCAAACCATAACAAATACAAATTCTGTAGTTGCTCCAAAAACAAGATGGGGAGATCAAGAAGATGACTAGAATATACTATTGAAATTCAATTTCAAAAGGATACATGCCCATACCACAGGAACCATTTAAGGTTCCTGTTTTTTGTGTGCCTAGATCTATGTCTGTAACGCCAGACTGAGGAAGGATTTTAGAAATGTTCATACTAGGGATTCTTACAGACGAAGAGCAATCAAAAGTTCCTTTTGTATTAAAACGTAATATTGTAGGTATACCTGACTTCGCAAAGCTTTTCCTTGGTGTATATCCACCTTTTGCATTTATTTCAATTATTTGTTTTCCGTCTACCACAGAAACATTATTCACGTTTGTAACTTCTGTAGAAACTTTATTTATTGTATCGTTTGAAGTCTGGTTTCTATTATTCTTAATATATAAACCAAGACCTATGAGCCCTATTGCTATTATTATTGCTATAATTGTATTTTTATTCATATTGTTTATGTTGTTTGTATAATTTTTATATTTTTTTAATATTTTGTAATTAAAATAGTCTTTGAGAAATGCCTTACGGAGGGCGTCGGCCCGAGTAGGAGCAAAAAATTCAGCAGAATTTTATTGTGTGGATTTCGAAAAGAGCTATTTTAGTTACAAAATGATATTTTAATATAAAAATTTTTGAATTAGACTATATAATTTTTTACAAAATAGCTCTCATTGGAGGGTCCGGATAAATTTCTGCTGAAATTTTCCTCATTGCTCGGCTCGACAGCCTTGCGCACGCCCCTCCAATAAGACTATTTTATAAAAAATTATATATTTTAAAAATTAAATAATGGTTTTATTAATCCTATCACGACTATACTGTTCAATATATTCATTATAGCAAAAAGTATGACGATAAGTCCTGCTGTTTTAAAGAATATACCGCTCTTGCTACTATTCTTAATGCTGAATGAACTGAAGCTTGCAATAGCAAGGACTGGCAGTGTACCTAAAGCAAAAGAAAGCATTGTTAAAGCTCCATTAAAGAAGCTACCAGTTGAGAGGGTGTATACTTGCATTGACTGAGTAAATCCGCAAGGTAAGAAAAATGTAGCGATACCGACTAAAAGAGGAGTAAGTGTATGGTTTAATTTTGAAAGATTGTATGCTTTTGTTGAGATAAATTTCGGCATACTTATTTGCATTCTTTTTGTAGTATTAAAAATACCTAAAAGATTAATGCCCATTATAAGCATTACAATTCCGATAAACATGCTTAATATAAACGTTGCACTAGTGTTTAATGTAAATACACTTCCAAGTGCTCCGATGATTCCTCCAAACACAAAGAATGATACTATTCTTCCTCCGTGGAAGAGTAGTTGGGGTTTTACTCTGTCTCCATCTTTGGCAAAAGTTGCAGACATAGACAAGACTAATCCTCCGACAACAGCCATACAAGTAGAAAGTGACGCGATTATCCCAATGATAAAAGAAGTGCCATAAGATACTTTTGAAGTATTCACCAGATTTACTAATCCAATCTTTTGTAAAATTATAAATAATGTTAAGAATGCTATAGCGATAGGAATAGCAACTTTGAAATCAGACCAATTTACTTCTTTTTGAATATGGTTATCGTTATTTGATTTTTTAGAAGTTAAATTATAACCATGAGGCTTTAGTAAAAGAGATAATTCACCCGCAATTTCTTCCTCACTTTTTTCTCCAAAGTCACCCTCTACTTCGATTGAATTATTCTTCAAACTTGTTTTAACTTTTGTTATATTTGGTAATTCCTTTAATTCACTTTCTGTTAATAAAACACAGGAGTTACAATGCATGCCATTTACTTTGAAAATATATTTTTTATTCATTTGTTTAACGTGACTTATTAGTTTTTAATCTTAAAGAGTTTCCGACGACAGAAACACTTGATAATGCCATAGCCATACCAGCAAAGACAGGGTTTAATACTATACCCCAGATAGGGTAGAGTAATCCTGCTGCTATTGGTATCCCTATTATGTTATATATAAATGCCCAGAATAAATTCTGCTTGATGGTCCGCATTGTATTTTTTGATAAATTTATTGCTTGAGAAATTTTATGTATATCACCATGAAGAAGTGTGATACCAGCACTCTCTATCGCGATATCTGAGCCCGTCGCCATCGCTATACCTATATTGGCTTGTACTAAAGCAGGAGCATCATTTATGCCGTCTCCTGCCATAGCTACAACTCTACCTTCACTTTGTAGTGATTTTATCTTATTAGTTTTCTCACTTGGTAAAACCTCAGAGAATACATTATCTATATTTACTTGCTTTGCTATATATGTAGCAGTTTTATGGTTATCTCCTGTCAGCATTATCACTTTTATCCCTTTTTTGTGAAGTTTATCTATAGCTTCTTTGGCTCCTTCTTTTATGGTATCACTTAATGCAACTAGACCTATCTTATTATTATCAACTTCTATTATTACGACAGTCTTACCTTGTTCTTGAAGATCATTTAAATCTTTGTTTTCAAAATTTGCATCTGGTTTGTGTATATATATCTCTTTATTTTCAACTATTGCTTTCACTCCTATACCACCTAGAGAATTAAAATTGGTGGCTTTGGAGAGAATTATATTTTCATTCATTGCACTTTGTACGATAGATAAAGCAAGAGGATGTTCGGAAAGTTTCTCGACACTTCCTGCAAATTTCAATATATCATTCTTAGAATATATTTTATCCAATATTATTATATCAGTTACTTCTGGTTTACCTTTTGTGATAGTTCCAGTTTTATCTAAAACAATAGTATCTACTTTACTTAGCAATTCTAAACTTTCAGCATCTTTGATAAGTATTCCTTGTTTTGCTCCAAGTCCTACTCCTACGATGATAGCAGTAGGAGTCGCAAGCCCTAAAGCACAAGGACAAGCGATGACAAGTATACTTACAAAAGATAGTATTCCATATGATATAGCAGTTGCAGAGCTTATGAATATACTCCCGACAAATATCCAAACTAGTAATGAGGTAAAAGCTATAATTAAAACTACAGGGACGAATACACTCGATATCTTATCAGCGATAGCTTGGATGGGCGCACGACTTCCTTGCGCATTTTCAACCATTTTAATTATTTGCGAAAGCATAGTCTCATTCCCGATTTTAGTAGCTTCGAAACGGAAGCTTCCTTGCTTATTTATTGTTGCTCCTGTTACAGTATCCCCCACTTTTTTATCGACAGGTATTGATTCACCAGTTATCATTGACTCATCTATAGAAGTAGATCCTTCTGTTATTTTCCCATCTACAGCTATTTTGCCCCCAGGTCTGACTATTACGATATCACCGATAACTACTTCACTGAGTGGTATTTCAATTTCAATATTGTTTCTGATAACAAATGCAGTTTTAGCTTGAAGCTCTAAAAGCTTCTCTATGGCTTCGCCAGTTTTTCTCTTTGATCTTGATTCAAGATATTTTCCAAAAGTTACAAAACCGATAACTACTATGACTACATCGAAGTACGTATATTCTGGTAGTCTCATACTAGTTACTACCTGAGGGAAGAGGGTTATGACTACACTGTATATATATGCAGTTAAAGTCCCGATACCGATAAGGGTATCCATATTTGCAACTTTATATTGTATGAATCTTTTTATACCTTGTATGAATGGTTTACCGATAGAGAAGATAACGATACTTGAGAGGATCATAGCTATAATATTCCAAAGTGACATAGGTATCGGTAAGTTGGGTATAAAAGGATATATTTTAGCTCCTATGTCCCACATCATCACAAGGAATACAAATATAGATAATGGAAAGACAAAATATGTTTTATATTTTTGATACTCCATTTCAGTATCTTTGTCTATTACTTTTTTATCATTTACTATTTCTTCATTTAAATTGTGGATAGAGTATCCAAGCTTATCTAATTCACTATTCATCTGTTTTATACTTAACTTCTTATCATCGAAATTTAAATTTAACTTTTCAGTTGCAAAGTTTACATTTACATCCTTTACACCATCTAGTACTGATAATTTCTTTGTAATAATTGCGGAGCAACTTGCACAATTCATACCTTTAATTTTAAAAGTTTTTTCCATATTATTTTACATGTTGTACCAAGACTTCCTCCATTCTTTTAACATAGCCCCACTATCTATCAAGAATTTCTCTACAGCATTTGCATTATCGAGTACTTCATTCCTTGTGGATTTTGTTTTTATTTCATTTGTCATTAGGATACCATTTTGGTGATGATTTATAACTGCAGTTAAAAATCTTAAATCAAAAGTGTCATTATAAGTTCCTAGATTGGGTACTAGAGGGTCTGCGACCTTTTTAATATCTTTATACCAAGCCTTTTTCCAAGCGTATAGCTCACTTATAGCTACTGGTTCATTCTTTTGTATTTCTTTTGCCAATGCTACTACTTCTGGTCTTTGACTTACTTCTGCTTGTTTAGCTACAAGTATCGCACCTCTATGGTGAGCGATCATAGCATTAATATACCGTAGATCTATCCATTTATCTGGATTACCCAAGCCCATACTTGCTTTGTCGTACATGGATAGTGAATACTGAGGAGTGAATGAATACCCGACTCCGATACCTATTATAAAACTGATGATGATAAACGAAACTGATAAATATGTTGAAATTTTTTGCATATAATTATTTTCTTTTTAAGCCGTAGACTTTTAATATTTCTTCTGTGGCTTTTTTGGTTTGACCTTTTTGTATTTGGTGGACGAGGCATGTCCCCAAGTGGCTTTCCATTAAAGCATCCTCTACACCCGAGAGACCCTGCTTTACCGCAGAAGTCTGAGTAATGATGTCTATACAGTAGACATCATTCTCGACCATTTCTTGTAAACCTCTCAGCTGACCTTCTATAATTTTTAATCTACGAATTAACTTTTGTTTATTGTTCATAAGTACAGCATATACCCCTAGGGGGTATATGTCAAGAAAAGATAACTATATTAATTAAATATTTTTTATTTTAGTATAGTATTTTTTGTTCTTACCATTTTATGATATATCAAGTAAAAGCTATAGGCACAAATATTATTTGTTGTTATAATTAGATTACAAATGAGAACAAAAAGACAAATATTTAAAATATTATTAATTGAAAATATAATGTTTGAATTCGGTGCTGGCTTATATGGCCCAATATATGCAATTTATGCTGAGAAATTAGGTGGAAGTATCCTTACTGCTGGTGTTGCTTGGGCTATATTTTTACTTGTTTTAGGAATTTGTGGGTTTGCTACTGCTAAATATATAGATAGATTTAGTTTAAAGAAAATGGCAATAATTACATCAATTCTTCATGCTTTTTTGATTTTCTTATATATTTTCGTTTCTCATGTTTGGCAATTGTTTACTTTACAATTATTGCTTGGTTTAGTTGGAGCAATAAATTTTCCTGCGTGGGATGCTTGGTTTACAAAAACTCAAGATCCTGATAAACAAGGAAGCAGTTTTGCATTAATGCATGGGACAAATAACATAGGTAGAGGATTAGCTGCATTGGTTGGTAGTTCTGTTGCTTTTTTTCTAGGATTTAAGATGTTATTTTTAGTTAGTAGTATATTTGTATTAATAAGTACTTTTCTGTTATTTAATCTAGAAGAAGAAGTAAAACCAGTTAAACTCAATAATAAAAGTTAATTTATATAAAAAAGTAGGAATACCAATGTTGGGAGAAGTATGGTAGGGGGGTTATTTAGCTTTTTCAAGATCATTAATTATTTTTTCTCTAAATCGCCCAAGTCATTATCTGTAATATTTAATGGATTTAAAAGACCGATTATGCCAAAAGAATAATTAATATTTTCAATATTATATAGTGTCTGTCTATTCCAATTATCTAAATCTTGTATTATTTTGAAAAATACTGAATATTTATTGCTATCATCTATTGTATTAGGAATATTAATGATTTCAGCGTTTATACTATTAACTAAATTTACAATAAGTTCTCTTTGTTTTTCTTTAAGATTGTTATTGTTCAAAACAGTTTTATAATTAATAGGTACATCTATATTTTTTCTGGTATATTTTAAATCTAATGAAAATTGTTTTAGAATGTTAATTATTCTATTTATCTTCTCTACTCGTTCTTTATTAAGTGTCACGTTTTCAGTGGGTTGGTTATAATTTTCCATTTTTTTTAATAACATAAATTATAAATTTCATTAAATAATAAAATATGATTTAAAGAGGCTATTTATTTTTAATTCAGATGCTAGGATTGTGAGTACATGTATCGACCTCGACTAAAACTTTTTCATCAAAAAGTTTTGTCTAGTCACCAGCCTGTCTATTTTCTCTCGCGAAAAATATGACTTCGCCATTCGCTTCTCGCACACTTTATGACGGGAACCACGAGTACGTGTTCGATTCTCGCCATCTCTATGTAGCGGGACCGTGAGTACACTTATCGACGATTACATCGTCAGGTACTTTTCGCTCTGGTTAATACCAGAGAACGAAAAGTCTTTCGATTCCCGCACGCGAGACATGCAGATGTCTCGCTCATCTCCACAATTTAAAAAACCTCATCGGAATGAGGTTTTTTAAATTGTGGAGATGGCGGGAATCGAACCCGCGTGCAAAAGGAAATCTTATAGAAGTCTACATGTTTAATATATTCATTGGGTTTAAATGTTTATCCTAGAGAACACATAAGAAAGATAAACACCGATCTTTAAATTGTCGGACTTTACATCAAGCTTTTGTAAAATCGTAACCTGATAAATTATGCCCATCCTCTTTATCAGATATCAAGAGGACAGACATCGCTCGGACCTAAATTTAGGCGAAAGCGAAAGCAGATGATTGCATACCGAATGCCGAAGCATAAGGTGATACTATATCAGCTTTAGCGACTTTGTTTACACTTAGTCTTTTCCAAGAAGTTTTAAAAGATTCCTGAGTACTTTACATGCATATATAAGATGATTCTTCTTGTCGAAGCCGATCATCCCCCTAAAACAAATTTTTTACTAAAAATTTGTTCGGGCGATCATTTTTTACTAAAAATGATTTAGCCATAAAATACCAATAAGGTATTCTGTGTACTTGAGTACAAAATTCTTAACTATTCTTAAACTCTCTTCTTATTTCTCTATCCGTTTCTCGTTTTTTGATAGTTTCTCTTTTATCAAATTCTTTCTTACCACGAGCGACAGCTACTGATACCTTTATGTATCGTCCTTTACTATACAGTGATACAGGTATAAGAGTCAATCCTTTTGTCGCATCTTTATCTGCCAACTTTTTAATTTCCTTTTTTGATAGGAGGAGTCTTCTTGTCCGATCTGGATCATACCCTGCATCTGTATTGTGTGGTTGGTAGGGAGGTATATGCATATTTGTAATATACGCTTCGCCTCCTCGTACGATACAAAAGCTTGAATTGATAGTCCCATGGCCATTCTTAATAGACTTAACCTCAAAACCAGTCAGTTCTATACCTGCTTCGAAAGTTTCTTCTACACTATAGTTAAAATGTACTTTTCTATTGTCTATATATACTGCCATAGCTATATCGTACAATAATATACAATATTATCAAGCTTTTTGACAGTCATTTATGATTATCCACATTTTTTATTGACTTTTGTATAATAAATGTTAGATTAAATACGTAAACGTTCTTATATCCAGATTAAAATTAGTAATTTCGGGGTTTCTGGATTTTTTAAATCACGGTAGAAGGCAAGTAAAAAAAAGAGAGGCCTCGAACTCTCTTTTAAATAAAAATAAAATTAAGCTTACACATTGTGTAGGCGATTTTTATTTATATATAAACTATATATAGTTATCCACTTTTACTTCTTGACTTATGTTTAGTAAATGATATATTATATTTATATAGGTTAGGTTAGGTTAGGTTAGGTTTGGTTTTATGTATGTTAGGAAGGGGCCGCCCGGTTCCTTCCTTTACAAAGTTTGTTCATTATAACTTATTTATATATCTGGATTATTTATCCAGTTACATATATAACATAAGTTTATAAAAATATCTCACAGGACACATTTATTTGTTGTCCTGTTTATTTTTATACCCACCCTATACTTTTTGAATTATTTTTAATGCTTGACTTTAATTTTAGATATGATAGGTTATAAATAGATTCTTTTTTGCGCATTCGGGGGGAAGTGATCGATGCTTTGACATTCCCCCTTTTAAAAAGACTTCGTTTGTTCCAAGTATATATGTATGGCTAACCAGCACTGATTTACGTTATAAACAGTGAAGTTAGGCACATACCAGTTTTCATTTTTAATAAAATAAAACATGCCAGGACTCTAAATTTTAATTGTCCTGGTATTTTTTTATTTAAATTTTAGTGTATAATACAAAACATTATGGACAAAAATAAAAAACCAATTCAACCAAAAATACCGAATATAGCAAACCAAATAATTATCACAATATTTATATTTATAAGTATCACACTTATATATACCCTTGTTTCTAAAAAGCCTGATGAGATAAAGAAAATGACTATTTCTGATGTTGCGAAAAGTGTAACCGAAGGAACGATAGAGAAGATTGTAGTTTCCGGAGGGGACATAGAAGTAGCATTTAAAGATAAGACTAAAGGTAAAGCCAAGAAAGAGCTAGAAAGTTCACTTTCAGAGACTCTATATAATTACGGTGTGACTCCTGTACAGCTAAGTGCTACTCCGATAGAGATTAAGTCAGAGTCAGGATTCTGGTATGGACTCTTGAATATACTTCCGTTCTTATTCCCAGTATTACTTATTGGTTTCTTTGTATGGATGCTTACTCGCCAAGTCAAAGGACAAGGTATGCAAGCTTTCACTTTTGGTCAATCAAAAGCTCGAGTTACTGATCCAGACGACAAGAATAATAAGGTTACTTTCAAAGATGTAGCAGGTGCGAAAGAAGCGAAAGAAGAATTAAAAGAGATCGTTGATTTCTTAAAGAATCCAAAAAAGTTTTTAGATATCGGAGCAAGAATACCTAAAGGTGTACTTCTAACAGGTGCTCCAGGTACAGGAAAGACTTTACTTGCTCGAGCAGTAGCTGGAGAAGCAGGAGTACCATTCTTTCATCTTTCAGGAAGTGAATTCGTAGAAATGTTCGTAGGTGTCGGAGCATCACGTGTGAGAGATTTATTCAAAATGGCGAAAAAGGCAGCACCATCGATTATATTTATCGATGAGATAGATGCAGTCGGACGTGTACGAGGGACAGGCGTCGGAGGAGGGAATGATGAAAGAGAGCAGACCTTAAACCAGATATTAGTAGAGATGGATGGCTTTGAACCAAATGAGAAAGTGATAGTAATGGCAGCGACGAATAGAGGAGATGTGCTCGACCCAGCACTCTTGCGTCCTGGTAGATTCGATAGAAGAGTATTACTAGACTTACCAGACAGAGCAGATAGAGAAGAAATTTTGAAAATTCATTCTCTTAAAAAGCCTTTTGCTGAAGATGTGAATTTGAAAGTCGTTGCAGAGAGGACACCAGGATTCTCAGGTGCAGATCTTTTCTCACTTATGAACGAAGGTGCTATCTTAGCAGCCCGTGAAGATAGGAAAAAGATAGCCCAGTTTGATCTTATACGTTCTATAGAAAAGGTTATGATGGGTCCTGAGAGGAAGAGTCATTTGCTTTCTGTGAAAGAGAAAGAGATTACTGCATACCACGAAGCAGGGCATGCGCTTATCGCTTCGGTACTTCCTTATGCAGATCCAGTCCATAAGGTTTCAATAGTTTCTCGTGGAAGAGCAGGCGGGTATACACTCAAGCTTCCACTTGAAGAAAGAAGACTTCAGAGTAAGAAAGAATTCCTAGATGATATAGCGATGTCTCTTGGTGGGTACGTAGCCGAAGAAATGGTATTTGGAGATATTACTACAGGACCATCGAATGATCTTCAAGTAGCGACAAGTCTTGCACGAGCAATGGTGACAAGGTGGGGTATGAGTGAAGAGATTGGTCCTATAGCACTTGAAAGCGATGGAGGGCGTACTATGTTTGGGCAAGGCGTAAATGACAAAGAATATTCTGAGAGAGTTAGTGCTTTGATAGATGGTGAAGTTTCAAAGATTATGAATAATGCATTTGCAACTGCCAAGAAAGTTCTTACAGACAAAAGAAAGATTTTAGATGCTATTGCTCATAAGCTTATCGAAGTAGAGACTCTCGAACAGTCAGAATATAATGAGATAATAATAGCGAATGGTATAATACCGAAGAAAAAGGAGGAGATAAAATAATATTGTCGTCACAAATATTTTTCTGTTGAAAAATTTCGCGACATCTATCCGTAAATGATGGAAATCTGTCGACGGCCTGCCTCGCACCGACGTGTTACTGCGCGGACAATAATAAAAATCTCACTAAATGTGTGATTTTTATTATTGTCCGCCCTCTAGGATTCGAACCTAGGACCCCAGAGGTATAAGCTCTGTGCTCTAACCAACTGAGCTAAGGGCGGGAATGTTGGTAACTTTAAACAACCTATTATTATCTTAATACCTTTTATTAACCAAAACAGCTAAGGGCGGGAATTAGGTTATTAGTATATTACACTAAATTTTGTATTATTCAAAATGCAATTTTAAGTTCTTTTCTATTAGTGTTGTGGATAAATAAGGATAAGACTTTAACTCTTGATCTTCTGTTATTATTCTGATAGCTTCAGTTCTAGCTGCTTCTACCATTTTAATATTCTTAATGGCTTCCATTCCTAAGTCTGTGATACCCCATTGTTTATCGCCAGAGAGTAGACCTGCACCACGAAGGGATAAATCAAGCTCAGCAAGTTCGAAGCCATTAGTGGCTTTGGTAAGAGCTTTGAGTCTGTCGATAGTTTTATCAGATTTAGCATCTGCAAATAAGTAACAATATGATTGATAATTTGAGCGGATGACTCTTCCACGTAGTTGGTGAAGTTGAGCTAATCCAAATCTTTCTGCCCCTTCTATGATGATGACTGTAGCATTAGGGACATTTACTCCGACTTCTATAACTGAGGTAGATACAAGGATGTCTATTTTTTTATTTGCAAAATCACGCATCACTTTCTCTTTCTTATCTTTTGTCATCTTACTGTGCATTATTTCAATATTATAATTTTGAAAAATATCCTTTTTTAATCTTTTAGCTTCGTCGGTTACATTTCGGAGCTCGGACAAAGTATTTCCGTCAGCGCGCAATAAATCTCTGCTAAGATTTTTACTCCTACTCGACTCGATAGTCTCCGTAAGGCTTCCTGTAACACTTTGTCCAAGCTCCTCACCAATCTTCGGGCAAATGACATAAAGTTGTCTACCATATTCTAATTCTTTTTTAATTTTTTCATATGATTCTTCTCTTTTATTTTCACCTACGATTTCAGTTATGACTTTTTTACGACCTTGAGGCATTTGGTCGATAATACTCAAGTCTAAGTCCCCATAAATAGTCAAAGCTAAGGTACGGGGGATAGGGGTAGCTGTCATAGATAAGTAGTGTGGTACATGGCCTTCTTTTTTTGCAAGTTTCATTCTTTGGTTTGTACCAAAACGATGCTGTTCATCTATAATCACTAATCCTAAATCTTCAAATTCTACAGTTTTAGATATTAGTGCATGTGTACCTATGACTATTGGTATCTCACCATTTTTTACCCATTTAATAAGCTGATTTCGAGCAATAGGTGTCCAAGTTTTTATTTGTGAACCATTCTCCCACCCTGCACTTTTACTAGGGAATTTACGGCACCCAGAGCCTGTCATAAGGGCTATAGATATACCAGTATGTTCAAAGTAACTTATAAAGTTTTCAAATAGTTGAGTTGCCAAGACTTCAGTCGGTGCCATATATGCGACTTGTAAATTCCCAAAGTTTTGACCAACTGGTCTATTCTTTATAACAGCATATGCTACTGTGGCTGCGACGAAAGTTTTACCACTTCCTACATCTCCTTCTACTAGTCTAGACATTGGTTTGTCTTTTATAAAATCCCCCAGAATAGTGTTTATAGTTTCAGATTGAGCCTTGGTAGGAGTGAAAGGAAAACGTGATATAAAGTCATCAATATCTTTTTGTGGAATTTTTAATTTATAGGAAAAGTTTTCTTCATATTTTTTTCTCTCTTGTTGACGAGCAAGTTGTATGAAAAAGACTTCTTCAAAAGCGAATCTTTTTCGAGCTATTTCCGCGTGTTCTTTTTTCTGTGGCATATGTATCCAGAATAGTGCTGTATGTAATGCTGGAAGTTTATATGTATTTAGAATATTATTTGGTATATAATCTTGTATTGTATTTACACATTCATTTTTTAATATTTTTTGGATAGAGTGGTAGAACCATTTAGAAGTGATACCACGCGACTCTCTATAAACAGGAAAACCATATTTAATTTCAATTCCTTTATTATTAAAAAGTGAATCGTGGATATCTATGGGAAGTATATTTTCTTTATTTATTTCAGGATTTGTAAGAGTTAATCCGTAAGTTTTACTATTGGATACTTTACCTGTCACACGAACGACAGAATCATTCTTAAGCATTTTAGCTATATATGGCTGGTGGAACCAAACAATATTTATAAATCCTGTGATATCAGATAGGATCGCTTGCCCCATAGGGACATTTGTTTTAACCCCTTTTTTTGTTTTCAAGCCAGAAATTTTACCTAATATTGTGACATTCTCTCCTTCGGTAAGTGTATTTATATTTCGGACTTCACTCATATCACTATAACGGGCAGGGAAGTGGTAGAGTAAATCTTTCAAACTTTGAAGACCGAGTTGGTTTAATGCTTTCTTTTGATTTATATCTAATCGGAAATGATTTTCTATTTTATCATCTAGTTTCATAGATAGATTATAACATACAAGAAACTACCCGCCACTTAAAAGTGGTGGGTAGTTGTATCTATATTAGATGACTAATTTATTTATTTGTTCCACCAGTTCTTCTAACGAGAAATTTGATTTAATCATGAATTTGTTAGCTCCTAGATCAATTGCTTTTTCTATATCTTTATTGTCTGACAAGTTTGAGAATACAATGACAGGAGTTTTTTTTGTTGGTTCGTTTGATCTTATTTTTTTAAGAATTTCATATCCATCAAAATTTGGAAGTAGTAAATCTAGAAGAATGATATTAATATTTGGTTCTAATATTTTTACCATAGCTTCTTCGCCTCTTTGTGCAGTAATAATAGTAAAACCACTTTTGACGATTTTTGTAGCTTCAAGTCCTTGTAGGAACTCATCATCTTCTATAATAAGTATCTTTTTCATATATGATAAATTATATCATAGAGTAAGGTTTACAGGCAATGATACAAAGAATGTAGTTCCTTGTTTATTCGAGCTTTCAAACCATATCTGACCATTATGTTTTTCAATAATGTTTTTGGTTGTAAAAAGACCAAGTCCTGAGCCTGTATTTTCTTTCTCAATAGCATTTGGAGCTCGAAAAAATTTATTAAATATTTTACTTTTATCTATTTCTTTTATTCCTATTCCATTATCATGAATTGAAAATTCAATATTATTATTTGATATATTTTCTGTTATTTTAATGAAAATTTCCGAATTGCTAAGACTATATTTAATAGCATTTTCTATAAGATTTTGAATAACGTTTGTTATCATTTCTTCATCCATATTTATATATGGTATAGATTTCTCAGTTTTATTGAATATAAGATTAATATTTTTATTTTTTAATTCTCCTTTGAATAAAGGTATAATTTTGTCTACCAAAGTTACTATATTAATTTGTTTTAAATTAAGTTTGATGGAAACATCATCAGAATGATTAAAAGTAAGAAGATAATTAACTAGATTGATAGCTTTTTCATTACTTGTAATTGCTTTCTCCATGTATTTCTTTTGTTCATCATTTATATCTCCTAAGTCTTTGTTTACAAACATTTTAAGAGTCCACTTAAGAGCTGAAAGTGAAGTACGAAGTTTGTGTGCTGAAAGAGAAATTAAATCAGATTTATCTGTATTTAGCTTTTTTAGTTTTTCATTTTCGATTTTTAATTTCTCTATATCTTCCATTGTCTATATTATAACAATAATTTATATAAATGCTAATAATACTAGATTATTATTTTTTTTAAATTAGTTATTTCTTCTGCATTCCATTTAATGAGTTTATCTTACCTATATCCATTTTACCTATTTGATCTTGATCCATTTTGAATATTCGAACTCCTGCGTAGATAACTATAGCGATGACGATAAAATCAATTCCATTATTTAAGAATACACCATAGTGAACTGCAACTTTGTTAATATGAAAAACTTTTGAATTCAAATCATCAACTCCTCCCATAAGGCCATTCATAATAGGGTATATGATATCTAAAACAAGCGATGATACGAATTTAGATATCGCCCCTCCTAGTATGAAACCGATAGCAAGGGTTATAACTCCTTGGTTTTTTAAAAAGTCTCTAAAGCCAGCAAATCCCCGAATATTTTTTAAATTTTTTAATCTTTTCATATTTTATAGTATATCAGTAAAACGGTGGTTTATTAAGTGGACATT
>CAIOXR010000002.1 GCA_903862375.1 uncultured bacterium | reverse complement strand
GAAGAAGCAGTTAAAAATAACTTCAATTGGCAAGATGATATAAAAATTCGAAAGGGAGAAGAGACTATTCAGACAAATGATTTACCAGACTCAATTTTAGATATAAATAATGATATAACTAAAGAAATATTAAGATGTATATCTTGTGATAGAAACTTTAATATAGTAGACCAAGAATTAGAAATATATAAAAAATTGAATATATCAATACCAAGAAAATGTCCAAACTGTCGCTACTTGGAAAGAATATCTCTTCGTCCTCCTCGTAAACTCTGGCATAGATCCTGTATGAAAGAAGGTTGTACTAATACCTTTGAGACTTCGTATTCTCCAGATAGACCGGAGATAGTATACTGTGAGAAGTGTTATCAGCAGGAGGTGTATTAAATAAGAATTAATAATTAAGTATTTAATAAAGTCGATAAAATAATTAAAAGAAAATAAAATGAAAAAACCTAAAGTTATAATAATGTCAGGATATGGGCTAAATTGTGAAGAAGAAACGAAGTTTGCTTTTGATAGTGTAGGAGGAGATGCACACATAGTGCATATAAATGATCTTATTTTAAAACCAGAAATGCTGTCACAGTATCAAATACTCGTTTTCCCTGGAGGATTTTCTTATGGGGATGATACAGGTAGTGGTAAAGCTTATGCGAATAAGTTTAAGAATCATTTGGCAAAGGAATTACAAGAATTCCTTTCTCGAGATACTTTAGTTATAGGTATTTGTAATGGTTTCCAGATTTTGACTTCTATGAGTATTTTACCAGGAGCTTTGACACATAATAAGAATGGTCAGTATATAGATAGGTGGGTAGATCTGAAGTGTGAAGGGAAGAGTCCATGGCTAAGTGGTATAAAAAGCATTTCTTTACCTATAGCTCATGGCGAAGGTAAATATTTGATAACTTCAAAAGAGTATAAAGATATGCAAAAGAATAAGCAGATTGCTTTCACTTATACAAAAGGTGATATTTGTAAATTCCAAAATCTTGAAGCAAATCCTAATGGAGCAAAGTTTGATATCGCTTCTGTTTTAAGTAAGAATGGGCGAGTATTGGGTATGATGCCACATCCTGAGAGGGCACAATTCTTCCACCATTCACCACTTTGGCAAGATAAGAAAATAAAAGGTATAATAAAAAAGGAAGGAGATGGAATTATTTTATTTAAAAACGCAATTAATTATTTTAAAAGATGAAAGATTTAAACGAAAAGTGTGCAGTTTTTGGTATTTTTAATGCTCCTAGTATAGCTTCTCGTCAGGCTTACTTTGGTTTATTTGCTTTACAACATAGAGGACAAGAGCAGACAGGTATAGTCTCTACAGATGGGAAACAGATGTATTGCCATAAGGGGACTGGGTTAGTAAGTCAAGTATATAATGAAAAGATTATGGATAGTCTTTTGGGTTTTGCCGCTATCGGACATAATCGCTACTCTACTTCACGTGGCACAGGATCAAAACATGCACAACCTATAGTAGTCAGTAACAATATCGCTTTTGCACATAATGGGAATTTACCAAATACAAAAGATTTAGAAACTTTCTTGAAAAGTAAAAAAGTATATTTTAAAGATAATTCCGACTCAGAGCTTATGGCTAAAGCTATAGGGTACTATGTAGATAATGGTTTATCATTATCCAAATCTATAGAGAAAGCGTACCCACTTTTTACAGGAGCATTCTCTTGCGTAGCTTTATCGAAGGATGAGCTAGTAGCTATCAGGGATCCTCGAGGCATACGTCCGCTTGTAATGGGTAAGAATGGGAAAGAAGTGGCAGTGGCTTCTGAGACTTGTGGTCTTCGAACTGTAGGTTCTCATTTCTTAAGAGAGATACTTCCTGGAGAAATGGTAACGATAAGTAAGAGTGGAATTAAAAGTAAAATTTTAGCAAAGGTAGATCCCAAGTTTGATATATTTGAATTCGTATATTTCTCACGTCATGATTGTCAGATACTTGGACAGTATGTATATGAAGTTCGTAAGAACTTCGGAAAAATATTATATAGAGAAAATTCTAAAATGAAGAATAAATCCAAGATCGATGTGATAGTCCCAGTACCTGAAACCGCTATTCCTTCTGCTATTGGTTACTCACAAGCATCTGGTATCCCTTTCGAAATGGCTTTGAATAAGAATAGATATATTAATCGGACTTTTATCGAACCTACTCAAGCAAATCGTGAGCAGAAAATTAAAATGAAATTGACTGTTCTTAAAAGTTTAGTCGCTGGTAAGAGTATAGGAATCATAGATGATTCGATAGTCCGCGGTAATACATCAAAACAGATAGTGAAAATGTTCTTTGAAGCTGGAGCAAAAGAAGTCCACTTTCTTGTCTGTTCTGCTCCTGTGAAATTCCCAGACTTTTATGGTATCGACACACCCAAGCAAGAGAATCTGATATCATCACAGAAAACTATAAAAGAAACTTGTGAGTATATAGGAGCTACTTCGTTGTCTTTCCTTTCTATAGATGGGATGGTAGAAGCGACAGGTATACCCAAAGAAAAGTTTTGCTTATCAGCATTCAATGGTGAGTATCCTTTACCCATATATGATCACGAGAAAGATATCAAGTATGATAGCTTAAAGTTTAAAGATTAATTATGAGAATAGCATTATTAATTTCAGGTGGGGGGACAACGATGGAAGCAATCATTAAAGCTTGTCAAAGTGGATCACTTCCAGATGTTTTTCCAGTGTTAGTTATTGCTAGTAAAGAAAATATAGGAGGCATAGAGAAAGCAAGACTACTAGGGATAAAAGATGAGGATATAATAGTTATTAATCCAAAAGATTTTAATACAAGAGAGAGTTTTGGAGAAAAGATTATACAAGAAGCAAAGAAAAGGAAAGTGGACTTCATTGGTCAGTACGGTTGGCTAGTGATGACCCCCAAGAATGTCATAGATACCTTTGAAGGTATGATTGTAAATCAGCATCCTGGCCCACTTGATACAGGGAGACTTGATTTCGGTGGGGTAGGTATGTATGGTATGAGGGTGCATGCTGCTCGGTTATCTTTTGTGAATAAAGTTAAAAGAGATTACTGGACTGAAGCCACTGCTCACAGAGTAACTACAAAGTTTGATGAAGGTGCAATAGTAAAAAGGAAAAAAGTACCGATAGAGAGTGGTGATACGCCAGAGATTCTACAAAAGAGAGTTCTACTAGCAGAGTATGAAGTGCAGATAGAAGCATTACGAGATTTCGCAAATAAAAAGGTGGTAGAATATAAAAGAGAAAATCCTCTTGTGTTAAAAGGGGAGGAAGATCTACTAGAAGAGTCAAAATTAGAAGCTATCAAACTTTATCCGAATGGTTAAAAATAAAAATAATATATGCAAGAAAATAAACAAAAAATTTTAATAATAGGTAGTGGTGGAAGGGAGCATTCTATTGGGTGGAAATTGAAACAATCAGAAAAGGTTGGTGAGCTTTTCTTTGCTCCGGGGAATGGTGGAACTTTAGAATTAGGTATAAATGTAGATATAAAAGCGACAGATATAAAAGGCCTGATAGACTTTGTGAAAAAAGAAAAGATAGATATGACCTTAGCGATACCTGACGATCCACTTGCTTTAGGTATAGTCGATGAATTTAAAAAAGAAAATTTAAAAATATTCGGCCCATCAAAAAATGCTAGTCAGATAGAGTCATCGAAAGCATTTTCCAAGAACTTTATGAGCAGACACAATTTACCAACAGCAAAGTTTGAAGTTTTTAGTAATTATGATAAAGCAAAAGAATATTTTAAAAACCATAGCTTACCAGTAGTTATCAAAGTGAGTGGACTTGCCTTAGGTAAAGGAGTTTTCATATGTGAAAGTTTGTCTGAAGCAGATACTATACTTGAGAATATTCTACTAAAGAAAAGTTTTGGGGAAGCAGGTAGTGAAGTGGTCATAGAAGAATTCCTCACTGGCCCTGAGATATCTACTCATGTATTTACAGATGGGAAAAGTTATTCTATCTTTCCGGTATCACAAGATCACAAGAAAGTAGGGGAAGATGATACAGGAAATAATACAGGAGGTATGGGCACTATCGCTCCAATACCATTTGTGGAAAGTGGACTTATAAAAAGTATTAAGGAGAGTATTATCAAACCCACACTAGAATCTATGAGGGAAGATGGGAATACTTTCTCGGGAGTATTATACCCTGGCTTGATGCTAACACCAGATGGTCCTAAAATTCTTGAGTATAATGCCCGCTTTGGTGATCCAGAAACACAGACTTATATGAGACTTTTAGATACTGACTTGTACGATATAGTAAATGCTTGTGTAGAAGGGAATCTTGATCAAATTAAAATAAATTGGAAGGATATGTCTGCTTGTACTGTAGTCTTGGCTTCAGGTGGCTACCCAGAGAATTATGAAAAAGGTAAAATAATTTCTGGTGTTAAAGAAATGAATGATGATAGTATTGTCATTTTTCAAGCAGGAACGAAGTATGATAGTGATCATAACTTAGTCACTAACGGCGGACGAATCTTAGGAGTGAGTGCAGTAGGAGCGAATTTAGAAGAAGCTCTAGCTCGTGCATATAAAGCTATTGAAAAGATATCATTTGAAGGAATGTATTTTAGAAAAGATATAGGAAAGAAGACTTTAGAAAGAAATAAGTTATAAAATATTTAAATAAACTACAAAATTGGAAAAAGAAATTCCCTGTACAAACAAGGTCTTTCCTTTTTTGTCAGGGAATTACACGATTATTAAAATAATGTCCAATCATTTATTGTCACATCTCTTTCTTTGCGCACATCATTTATCATTGGAATTATTTTTTTAATAAATTCACTTCCTTCAGTGAAAATTTTATTCTTTATTTCGCTGATGTTTTTTCTTTTAGATGGGGCTATTGTTTCATAATTTAAACGATAGGCTATAACAATAATATTACCATTTGTGTCTCTACAAAAATCAGCTTCTCCATCATTTGTTTTTGCAATAATATATTTTTTATTTGGCACCAAAGATAATATATTATCGGAAGTTTTAATTGAATACAACCTCCAATCTATTACTTTTGTAATTATTGGAATTTGGCGATTCTTTTTTGCTGTTGATATTGTTGTTTGTTCTGCCAAAAAGTATATTGATTTATCAACGCTTTTTATTGTGTCAAATTGAGTTGCCCTTTTTGTAATAACTGAATCATTATTTATGATTCGAACAAAAATTTTTCCCTCATATCCAACATAATTTTCACCAAAAGGTTGATATTTGTTTGAACGGCTACAACCCAAAGCGGTAATTAATAAAAAAATAATAATAGTTTTCATGGTTTAAAAAATTTAAATTGTTTAAATAAATAATTAATAGAATAATAAAGCACACTGGAAACAATATTTCTATTCCGTCCAAAGTGCTTTATACTCTATAATAACCATGAAAATTTTGTTAAAGAACTTACTACCCACATAGTATAGCATATTGGGGTGTCTTTGTCAAGACTGAAAATAGCTATATTTCATATACCAAAAATCATACTTTTTTAAAAGTATGATTTTTGGTATTAGATAATGGATAGCTATTGGGAATAGTATTTGCTTTGATATTTAAATAAACTATTTCTCCCAATTTATCGTATGTTCTCTGTCTGGACCTGTACCGACGGATACGATATTTACATCTAAGTCTTTAAATTTATCCTCTATGTATTTTAAGTATACAGAAAGCTCAGGTGAGACATTACTCTTATCATTTACACCATAGTTTGCATTACCCCAGCCAGCAAGCTTTTCAGATTTTACATTTGTGACAAGTTTCAGACGAAGAGGGAATTCTTCGATAACTTTGTTATCTATCTCATAATTTGTAACTACTTCGATATTATCAGTCGGACAAATGTCGGCTTTATTTATGAAAATTTTATTTGCACCTGAAAGTTTAATAGCATAACGAAGAGCGAATAGATCAAGCCATCCACACATACGAGGTCGTCCAGTAGTTGCTCCGAACTCGTGTCCTGTATCTTGAAAGAGTTTCTCTACTGTAGTGTCTTTGATTCTAGAAGGGAAGTCTCCACCTCCCACTTTGGTTGTGTAAGCTTTTATGACACCATATACATTCCTTATAGTTGTATGAGGTATACCTAAACCAAGACAAATATTTGCAGGCAGTGTGTTGGAGCTAGTGACATTCGGATAATCACCAAAGTCTATATCAAGCATTATGCCTTGTGCACCTTCTGCTAATATATTCTTACCTTCTTCTAATCTTTTCTGCACCAAGAAAGAAAGATCGCAAATCTGTAACTGTTTAAGCTCGTTTATAGCTTCCTGCCACTTTTCTTTCATCTCTTTTATTTTATCTTCTTGAATTTCAAAACCAGAAACTTCTTTATACATATGAAGTATATTCATATGTAATTCGGATAATTCTTTTTCTTTTTGGTCAAAGTCAGGCATCATAACATCACCGACTAGAAGCCCCTTTCTTGCTCGAGAGTCACTATAAGCAGGTCCTATACCACGAGATGTTGTACCAATCTTCTCTCCATTCTTACTTCTATAGAATTCTTCTGCTTGGTCTATGAATGGATGCATGTATGAGACTAACTTGGCACGATTTGAAATATATAGACGAGGAGCTACGTCAAAACCTAAACTCTTAAGTTCTTTGATTTCTTTTATTAAAGATATGACATCTACAACGACACCATTACCTATATAAAGTTCTACATCATTTTGTAAACAACCAGATGGGACTATATGGCCGATGAAAGTGATACCTCCTGACTTGATAGTGTGTCCTGCATTTGCTCCTCCTTGGAAGCGAGCCACTCCACTATAAACACCGTTAGAGAGAAGTTCATCGATATTCTTGCCTTTACCTTCATCCCCCCATTGAAGCCCTACT
This sequence comes from uncultured bacterium, assembly GCA_903862375.1. Classification (GTDB taxonomy): domain Bacteria; phylum Patescibacteriota; class Minisyncoccia; order Phycocordibacterales; family UBA9973; genus UBA8515. The sequence goes on along the minus strand of CAIOXR010000002.1, from coordinate 9,099 downwards.
AAAACATCAACAAATCCTTTTTTATTATTTTGCATATATAAAAATATTTATTATTTTCCTAAATTATAATTAGGAGATTCTTTAGTAATAAAAACATCGTGTGGGTGACTTTCTTTAACACCAAGTTGTGTAATTCTTACAAACTTTGCTTTAGATTGAAGAGTCTTGATATCTTTCGAGCCGCAGTAACCCATCCCAGCTCTAAGTCCACCCACAAGCTGATAGATAACTTCTGAAAGTTCTCCTTTGAATGGTACTCTTCCAACTATACCTTCAGGGACAAGCTTCTTGATATCTTCTTCCATATCTTGGAAATATCTATCCTTAGATCCATCTTTCATCGCTTCGACAGAACCCATACCACGATAAGTTTTATATTTTCTACCTTCATATATGACTGTCTCACTTGGAGATTCTTCAACTCCAGCAAAAAGTGAACCTGCCATAATAGTATTTGCTCCTGCTGCTATAGCTTTCGGTATATCTCCAGTATTGTGTATTCCACCATCTGCAATAATTGGCACACCTGTTCCTTTTATGGCTTTCGCTACTTCATATACAGCAGAGAATTGTGGATACCCAACGCCTGCAACTATACGAGTCGTACAGATAGACCCAGGACCGATACCAACTTTGACTCCATCTACTCCAGCTTTGACTAAAGCTTTCGCTCCTTCACCAGTAGCTATATTCCCAGCGATGATTTCGAGCTTTGGTAATTCTTTTTTAATTTTCTTTACCATATCGATAACTCCTTTTGAATGTCCGTGTGCAGTATCTACAACTACGACATCTACACCATTCTTATACAAAGCTTTCACTCTTTCAATTGTATCGTGTGTTATACCAACTGCTGCTCCGACACGCAATCTACCTAAATTATCTCTTGAAGATTTAGGGCGAGATTTAACTTTCATAATATCTTTGTAAGTTATGAGACCGATAAGCTTATTCGTCTTGTCTACAAGGGGCAACTTCTCGACTTTGTATTTTGTCAGTATCTTTTCAGCTTCTTTTAGATTTGTATTTATATTTCCTGTTATAAGATTCTCTTTAGTCATAACTTCAGAAACGCAAAGATTTAAATCCTTCTGGAATCGTATATCACGATTTGTAAGAATTCCTTTAAGCTTCATATCTTTATCTACAATCGGAATACCACCAATTTTATTCTTATTCATCAAAACTACAGCTTCTTTGAGTAATGCTTCTTCATTCAAAATTATCGGATCAGGTATCATTCCACTTTCTGACCTTTTCACTTTGTGTACCTCTTCAGCCTGCCCTTCTATACTCATATTCTTATGAATAATACCGATACCCCCTTCTTTTGCCATTGCTATTGCCATTGTACTTTCTGTCACAGTATCCATAGCAGCAGAAACAATAGGAATATTAAGTTTAATATTCCTTGTAAATTGTGAAGTTATATCTACCTCTCTTGGTAGAACTTCTGAATACAAAGGCACAAGTAAAACATCATCATAAGTAAAACCTTCTTCAAAATTTTTCATATTTTTTGTAGTCATAATATACTCACATATTAGCATATAAGAGGGTATTTATAAAAGTAGGATAATTATTTGAAAAATAAATTTATTATGGTAATCTATGTAGGATATTTTTTGTTGTTTAAAAATAATTTTTGCTTATGAATAAAACTATTTCAAAAATAGAATTATCTTCCGAATGGGAGATTGTTTTAAAACATTTAGGATTGGAGGAATATAAAAATATTGCTGACAACGATGTCAGAATTCTTATTCTTCCAGAAAAAATGGAGATAATACACAGGTATTCGAATAGGATAGCCAGAGCAAGAATAGGCTTGAAAGTAATAACCTAAATCATCCTCGGATGGTTTAGGTTATTTTTAATATATCTAAAATGTATTTTATCTACTTTTATTATTTTCAATTTTAATATACTATAAGTCTATGAATAATATACAAATACTTATTATTGATTATGGTTCACAATACACTCTTATTATAGGTAGAATTCTCCGTGAGCTTGGAGTAAGAAGTATTATCCTCCCGCCAAAAAAGGTAGATAAATGGCTAGCTTCCAATACCCCTAAAGCAATTATCCTTTCAGGTAGCAACTATAGCGTCCACAATGAAGACGCTCCAGATCTACCTTCATCTCTTGATATTTCAGTCAAAGAAAATAAATATTTAATTTTAGGAATTTGCTACGGTATGCAACTTCTCGCATATAAAATGGGTGGAGAAGTGGAGAGGCCACTTTCCAATCGCGAATATGGACCAGCAGAAGTAACTTTAGATACAAAACATCCACTATTCAAAGGTATTCCTGAAAAGACAGAAGTATGGGCAAGTCATGGTGATACTGTGGTTAGCCTGCCTGTTGGTTTTTCCCCTATTGCAAGTTCATCAGGTATATCTGCGATGACAGACAAAGAGAATCATATAATGGGTATACAATTTCATCCTGAAGTTACAGATACAAAAGAAGGCAAAAAGATACTGCAGAATTTCTTAGACCTTGCTTCTTGTGTGAAAGATTGGAGTGCGACCGACTTGATATTTTCTATCCAGAATGAAGTGAAAGAGATACTCAATAATAAAACAAAAGAGACAGGTATAGTGCAGAATGTCATCCTTGGAGTCTCAGGTGGAGTAGACTCTACAACTTTAGCAAGTATACTCGTACCTGTTTTAAAAGAGAGGCTTATTTGTGTAGCTATAGATACAGGAGGACTAAGGGAGGGAGAACTAGAAGAATTGAAAATAAATGTGAAAAGTGCAGGAGTAGAGAATTTATTTATTATTGATGCAAAGGACGAATTTATAGAAAATATCAGTAAGACTATTGATGGTGAAGATAAAAGAGGAGAATTCCGTAATGTTTATAAAAGAATATTTGAAGAGCAAATAAAAAAGTATAATGCTTCATTCATAGTCCAAGGAACTCTTGCTACAGATATAATAGAAAGTGGTAAAGCTGGAGAGTCTGTAATGATTAAAACGCATCACAATGTAGGACTTTCTTTTGAAGTAGAAGATTTGCATCCACTTAGGAATTTATTCAAATACGAAGTCAGAGAGCTTGCTCGTAGTATGAATTTGCCTTCTTCCATATATGAGAGGAATCCTTTCCCAGGTCCTGGATTATACCTAAGAATTGTCGGTACTCCTGTATCTCTTGAAAGACTAGAACTTGTCCGCCAAGCAGATAAAACTGTAGCTGACATAATTAAAAAATATAAAACTGAAAAGGAGATATCTCAGCTTGTCGTGGCTCTTCTTGGTGTGAATTCAGTGGGAGTAAAAGGGGATGAAAGAGTTTACGGTTATTCACTTGCAGTGAGGGCTGTGCAGACGGTGGATTTCATGACTGCCAAGGGTTATTATTTTAAAGAAGAAATAGTAAATGAAATTACAAATGCTCTAACAAAACACAAAGATATTGTCCGTGTATTTTTCGATATGACACCGAAGCCTCCAGCAACAACGGAGTTTGAGTAGTAAATATTTATTATTAAAGATTATTAATTACAAAACTACACAAATTATATTCTGAAAAAAGTCCTCGGACGAGGGATAGCAGAAGCCACCCAGTAGGTGATTCTCCTGAATCAGACATATTTCATAAAATAATTTGTTTCGTTTTTTATAGAAGGATGAATAAAAAAATAAAAAGAGCTCTCGTTTCAGTTTATAGTAAGGATGGATTAGATGAGATAGTGAAGTTGCTAGATAAGCATGATATAGAAATAGTTTCGACAGGAGGAACCGCAGAGTTTATCCGTAAGCTTGGCGTACCTGTAGTGGAAGTAGAATCTATTACGAATTTCCCGTCTATTTTTGGAGGTAGAGTTAAAACTCTTGAGCCTCATATTTTTGGAGGGATATTAAACCGCAGAGAGAATGAAAGTGATAAATTAGAAAAAGAAAAATATAATATTAAAGATATTGATTTAGTAATAGTAGACTTGTATCCATTTGAAGAGACTCTTCTATCAGGAGCAAATGAAGAAGAGATTATAGAGAAGATAGATATCGGTGGTATTTCTCTTATCAGAGCAGCAGCAAAGAACTTTAAAGATGTAGCAGTTATACCCTCGAAGGATCAATACAGTAAACTGCTAAGTATACTCAAGGTTGGCAGTGAGACGACAGAAGAAGAGCGTAAAAGTTTTGCAGGGGATGCATTCAAAATTACGAATACTTATGATAGAGCTATATATGGATACTTCGAAGGAGTAACTCTTCGCTATGGAGAGAACCCTCACCAGAAAGGCGAATTCATCGGTAAATTAGAAGAGAGTTTCACTCAGCTTCATGGTAAAGAACTTTCATATAATAATCTTATAGATACTGAGTCTGCTATCGCTATCGTGAATGATTTTTCCAGTCCAGCTTTTGCAATTATCAAGCATATGAATGCATGTGGTCTATCTATAAAAGAAGAAGGGCAACTTTTTGAAGCATACAAGTCTGCTTATAATGCTGACCCACTTTCTGCTTTTGGTGGAATACTTGCTTCGAATAGAAAAGTAGGTGAAGATATAGCTTCACTTATAAAAGAGCAGAATCTTTTCGTAGAAGTTATCATAGCTCCTGACTTCACAGATGAAGCATTAAATATCTTAATGGAGAAAAAGAATTGTAGAATTTTGAAATGGAATAATCCTGTATTACCAAGTAGGCAGATGAGGAGTTGCTTTACTGGTATGCTCGTCCAAGATAAAGATACTCACATAGAAGATATAAAAGATTTTACGACAGTTACAAAAGTAGAACCTACAAAAAATGAAAAGAAAGATTTATTTATAGCTTGTATAGCGACAAAGCATTTGAAATCAAACTCTATAGCCTTAGTGAAAGATGGCACACTTCTATCTATGGGCTGTGGTCAGACTTCTCGAATTGATTCACTCAAGCAAGCGATAGATAAAGCAAATAAATTTGGCTTTTCACTTGAGGGTGCTGTACTTTCTTCAGAAGCATTTTTCCCATTTTCTGATTGTGTAGAACTTGCAGGAAGTGTTGGCATAAAAGCAGTGATACAGCCAGGGGGTTCAAAGAATGATCAGGATTCTATTGATATGGCAGATAAACTCGGTATGGCAATGGTCACAACAGGCTACAGACACTTTAAGCATTAATTATTGTTTATTATCTAAATAGTAGTAAAATACAGGTATGACTAAAAAAGTACAAAAAGTTAGTGTGGGGATAGTTATGGGCTCAGATTCTGATCTGGCTGTAATGTCAGAATCTGCATTAATACTTGAGGAGTTTGGTGTTGGTTATGAGATGACTGTAGCATCTGCTCACAGGTCTCCTTTACTAGTTCATAGTTTTGTAGAAAGTGCTAAAGGTAAAGGTATAAAAGTTATCATTGCTGGGGCAGGAGGTGCGGCTCACTTAGCAGGAGTTGTAGCATCATTTACTACTTTGCCAATTATCGGAGTACCTGTAAAAGCCAAGACTTTAGATGGGCTTGATTCACTTCTTTCGACTTCTCAGATGCCACCCGGAATTCCAGTAGCGACGGTAGGTATAAACGGAGCAAAGAATGCAGGATTACTGGCTATCCAAATACTAGCTACAAATGATAAAAATCTAGAAAAGAAACTTATAGCTTACAAACAAAAAATGCATAATGAAATAAAAGTTAAAGGCGAAAAACTTTTAGAAATTGGTTATAAGAAATATTTAGAAAAATAATTTATGAGTGACCTATATAAACAATCAGGAGTGAACATAGATGCAGGGAATGAAGTTGTTCGTCGTATTAAGAAAGATGTAGCAAGTACTCACAGTAAAGCTGTTCTTACTGGTATTGGAAGTTTTGGTGGGCTTTATGATATAGGTGAAATTTTGAATAATTATACAAATCCAGTTTTAGTACAAAGTATCGATGGAGTGGGTACGAAGCTTTCTGTCGCTCATCTGATGGAGAAGTACGATACTGTCGGAGAAGATATTGTGAATCACTGTTGTGATGATCTGCTTGCTATGGGAGCAAGGTCTTTAACATTTTTAGACTATGTAGCTCATGACAAGCTTGACCCTATCGTTATGGAAGCTATGGTTTCTGGTATGTGTAAAGCTTGTATAGAGAATAATGTCTCACTCTTAGGAGGAGAGACAGCAGAGATGCCAGGGACTTATGCTTTAGGTGAGCATGATATAGCTGGGTGCATTACAGGTGTTGTAGAGAAAGATAAGATTATTACAGGTGAGAAAATTATTGAAGGGGATATTCTCCTAGGTTTTTCTTCGAGTGGTTTACACACGAACGGCTTTTCACTTGCTCGCAAGGTATTATTTGAAATTGGTGGATATAATGTGCATACTGACCTACCTCAATTAGGTGGAACTGTCGGTGAATCTTTACTGAAAGTGCATACGAACTACTCTATGCCTGTACTTGAAATGCTTTCAAATGATATTGATATTCATGGTATCGCACATATTACAGGTGGTGGCTTCATAGAGAATATTCCTCGAGTCCTTCCTAAAGATTTAGATGCAGAGATAAATCTTAATTCCTGGCCAGTATTACCTATATTTTCTTTAATAGAGGAAATCGGTGGCATTTCACAAGAAGAGATGTATAGAGTTTTTAATATGGGAATTGGTTTGGTATTAGTAGTGCCTAAAAGTGAGCAGAATAAAATAGTTGAAATATTAAATGAATATCCAAATTATAAAATATTTGAGATAGGGCAAATTATTAATGGTCAGAAAAAAGTAATTTTAAAATAAATATATGAAAAAAGAAAAAATCAAAGAGAATATAGATAATGTTTTAAAAGAGACAAACTTTAAGCATTTAGGAGAAAAGAAAGTTGGTAAAGTCAGAGATGTACATATCATGCCGGATAAGATTATCCTTATCTCCACTGATCGTCACTCTTCTTTCGATCGTATTATCGCACATGTGCCTTTCAAGGGTGAAGTTTTGAATCTTATCAGTGCCTTCTGGTTTGAAAATACAAAAGACATAGTAAAGAACCATGTGATAAGTGTTCCTGATCCAAGTGTCTTAATAGCTAAGAAGTGTACACCACTACCTATCGAAGCTATCGTACGAGGTTATATCACAGGGGTGACTTCTACTTCACTTTGGACTCATTATAAAGATGGGAAGAGAGATTTCGGTAATTTCATTTTACCTGAAGGTATGAAGAAGAATCAAAAGTTAGATGAACCAGTATTCACTCCTTCTACTAAGTTTGAAGAACACGACAGGACTCTTTCTCCGAAAGAAATTGTAGAAGAAGGTTTGATGACAAAAGAAATGATAGAAAAAGTAGAGAAAGTTGCAAAAGAGCTTTTCTTGCGTGGGCAGAAGATTGCTTTAGAGAGAGGACTTATCCTAGTTGATACTAAGTATGAGTTTGGCTTAGATGATAATGGAGAATTAATACTGATAGATGAGATACACACTCCTGACTCTTCAAGATACTGGAAAGCAGATAGCTACCAAGCAAGACTTGATCAAGGACTTGAGCCTGAATATTTTGATAAAGAATTCTTGAGAATGTGGTTTAAAGATAATTGTGATCCGTATAAAGACGAAGTTTTACCTGTCGCTCCACCTGAGCTTATCGCTGAGCTTTCCCGTCGATATATAGAGATATATGAGACTATCACAGGTAAAGAATTTGAGCATGATTTCACCCAGTCTATACAAGAGAGAATTACTAAGAATTTAGAGAATATATAAATATATGCAAGCTATAAATCCACTCGACGGAAGATACTATGAAAAGACACGGGCACTTGCTCCGTACTTTTCTGAGCAAGCACTTATGAAGTATAGAGTTATGGTGGAGTGTCAGTATCTTTTATCATTATCTCTTTTAGGGAAAACTAGTTTAAAGAAATTCTCACAGAGAGAGATAAAGTTGCTTGAAGATTTATATGAAAAGTTTGATGATATTTCATATACTAAAATTAAAGATTTTGAAAAAGTTACGAACCACGATGTAAAAGCAGTCGAGTATTTTATAAAAGAAGAGCTTAAAGGTACAACACTAAAGAGTAGTCTTGAGTGGGTGCACTTTGCTTTAACTTCTGAAGATACAAATAATGTAGCTTATGCATTAATTCTTTCTAATAGTATTGAGAATGTTATGATTCCTGAGGTGGAGAGAATAATCATTATATTAAAAATGTTTACAACAAAGTATAGTGACTTACCAATGCTTTCTCGAACTCATGGACAAAGTGCTACACCTACAACTTTCGGTAAAGAGATGAAAGTATTCCAGGTCAGACTTGAAAAGCAGATATCTAAATTAAAAAGTATAAAGATAGAAGCAAAGTTGAATGGAGCGACAGGGAACTGGAGTGCTCATACTTCAGCTTATCCGAAAGTTGATTGGATGAAGTTTTCAAATAATTTTATTAATCAATTTAATAAAGTAGGTAGTAATTCTAGAATTATAAAATTAGTAAATAATTCGTATACTACCCAGATAGAAACTCATGATAGTTATATAGAAGTTTTTGATACTCTTAAAAGGGTGAATAGTATCCTTCTGGATTTTAGTCAAGATATGTGGAGGTATATCTCAGACAATTGGATAATACAAATACCTAAAAGTGGAGAAGTCGGGTCTTCTACTATGCCTCACAAGATAAACCCGATAGATTTTGAGAATAGTGAAGGGAACTTAGGCATAGCGAATGCTTTATTTGAATTCTTTGCTCGCAAGCTACCTATCTCAAGATTGCAACGCGATCTCTCTGACTCTACTGTCGAGCGTGCTTTTGGTACAGCTTTTGGGCATTCTTATCTTGGGTATACTTCACTCTTGAAAGGACTTAGTAAAATTTCTATAAATGAAAATAAGATAAAAGAAGACTTACTTGACCACTCTGAAGTAGTTGCAGAAGCGATACAGACAGTCCTTCGTAGTTTGGATTATCCTATCCCATATGAAGCCTTAAAAGAGCTTACTCGTGGCAAGAAAGTTACGATGGATGATTTCCAAATTTTTATAGATAATCTAAAAGTCTCTTCAAAAGTAAAGTCAGAACTTAAAAAGTTTACTCCTCTTACATATACAGGTTTGGCAAGTAAGATTGCAAAAAAATAAAAATAAATAAATAT
>CAIOXR010000001.1 GCA_903862375.1 uncultured bacterium | reverse complement strand
GGGAAGAATTCACCATACTTGTATATTCTACCCTTAGTATCTATGTATGGCATATCTGACATGTGTTTGATGATTTTGGGTATCATTTCTTCGTATTCTTCCTTGGTGTATTGGTGGTTGAGGATGCAGTATTGTTTACCGTGCAATCCATAACAACCAAAAAGATTACTTGAATTTTGTATATTAAAAGAATATTGAACATTATTTGAATCATAACAAACAACAGTTCCTATAACACTTGAAGATTCATTAATATCTAATCCTTCATATAAAAACGATGAACCCCAACCAGCTCCAGGACCTGTGTCATATAAATCTTTAGTATTAAAACCACTCCAATCAACATATCTACAATTTTCAGCATTATCACCTCCAAAGTCAAAACAATTTACACAATTTTTAGTATTCTTTAAATGATCACCAGTGGAACCATAACAATTTATTAAATCAGTAAATCTATGAATACTTGTAAAATAAATTTCTTCATAAAATTTTTCTTTTATGATCTTAATATTACTATAACTTCCCATATTAATTTCATTTATCTTCAATTCATACTCTTGTTTAGAAAATTGTTGATTAAAATAACAATAATTCTTTCCACGAAGGTTCGAGCAACCAAAACAATTCTGACAATTCTTACAATTATATAAAAAAGCTGAATTATTACATGCCTCACATTGATATGAAAAAGATATTAAATAACACTTACGACAATATAAACTGTCATAACAAAGTTCACTATTATCAACGATATATAAATCCATTGAATCTTTATCTTTCATAGCCCTATTAGCATAGGATACTTTCTCATTCCAACCACTACCACTAATTAAATAACAATCTTTATTCCACGCAGCCGAACTACAATAATCACTATTTATTGATTGAGTATTTGATAGTGAAATAATAGGAACTTTACTTAATAATTCTTTATATTGTTCAAAAAATGAACGAGAAAAATCATAACCCATACCATAGTCTAATGGATTCCATTTATCACTCCACCAATAATTTTGATCATAAACGATATGTTCTGAATCTTGAGAATATAAACTAATTATGTTTTCTTCATGATTAGGAGCATTACACTTGCGTTTATAATAAGTTCTTTCATTTCTCCATATCCATCTTCTATTTCTACGACATTCAGGACAAAAAGTTGGAGGTGGTACTTTAATCTTCTCATAGAATAAGAAATCCTCAGGCTCTATAATGAAATCAAGTTTACAATTCTGACAATTTTTTGTTTTTATTTTATATTCCATATTAATTAATATACTTCACTCTGGTAACACTTATCACAATAAACTATTTTGGAAATATTTGGAGGATATGAGGTAATAATTTTTATACCACATTTATCACAATTACGATCATAAAATATAGGTGAATTAAGTCTTTTTATTCTTTTTAAATATCTACAGTCTGGACAAATACGAGGTATAGGAAGACCAAACTTTTTTAGTAACTGTAATTCACCGCTCATTATCTTATAAAACTTGCTACAAGAACATTGAATAATCTCATTAATGAAATCATCCTTTATATTATATATACTATCGGGAATATCTTCTAATTCTATTGTTTTTTGATAATCTGGCTTTTTTAAATCAGAATAAGAAAACCCAGATTCTTCAATTTCTTTTTTATCTAATGGAAAATATTGATTTGCAAATGATTCATTATAAGAAAATGGAGATAAATCATATGGGAAAAAATCACCATATTTCCAAATTCTTCCTTTTGAATCAATATATGGATTTAAATTCATATCATCAATAATTTGTAATCGTAATTTTTCATATTCTTCTTTCGAATATTGTTTATTTAGTATGCAATACTCTTTTTTACGTAAATTTATACAACCAAAACAATTTTTTATACCGATACCATACATTGAATATTCCACTTCTCTTGAATTTTTAAATACACCATCACTATACTTAATCTCATACACACCTTCTCCAATTGAAACACTATCAATACAAAATTCTAAACCATTCCCCCATTCTGTAATATCATATGCATCACGAAAAGTTGGTAATGTAATAAACTGCGAATAAGCACCATCCTCAACAGAAACTGCTTGATAACAATTCTTTGCATTTTTAGAATTATATACATATGAACCTGACACATTACTATTCATCCTTTCATACATATATTTCCTTGGAAATTTATCCCAAAAATCATAGATATTTTTCTCAACTTTTATATTTGAAGAATACTTATCTAACTCCATCTCTTTAACTTTTTTCTTAAATTCTTCTTTAGAAACAGATTCATTAAAAATATAATTACTTTTATTTCTAAGATTTACACATCCAAAACAATTAATGCACCCAATACAATCCTTGGAATACCATACGTTTATAGATTCTGGACAATTTTCTGAAAAAAATACACTAGAACCATCACCACCTATACAACCATATGAAAGTTCAGTCTTATTCATCATTAAACAATCGGAAGAATCTTTCATATGATTTACAACAGCGCTATAGTAAACATTATCACAAAAATCTGCATTAAATATAAAGTAACAATTTTTAGAGTTACCAGTATAATTTACATATTCACAATTTACTAAAGTTGAATAATCAAGAGATCTATCAAAAAAATATGTCTTAAGTTGTAATTCTTTAAACTGGGTAAAAAAGTTTTTATTTGGATTATAATCAAGATAAAAATCTCCAGGATTCCAATTATCGCTCCACCAACATTTTGAACAATAAATTTTAAATTTTCGGTCGGGTGAAAAAATTGAAATAGTATTTTTATGACATAATTCACACTCTCTTCTGTAAAATACTATTTCATTTCTAAACATAAACCTTCTCTGCATTCTACAACGAGGACAAAAAGTGGGTGGTGGGACTTTAATCTTTTCATAAAATAAGAAATCCTCTGATTCTATTACGAAGTCATTCTTGCAAGTCTGGCAATTTCTTATTTCTGAATTCATATATGAATTATATCATAATCCAACTCTAAGAAATATATATTTTCTCTTTCAATATTTATCTATTAATATATTTCTGTTTTATAACACTCTTCACAATAAATAGTATAACCAGAATTCGCATCTATGGTTGTTTGTATTTTTTTATCACAAGGAACTTTACCATGCATATGTTCTACTGTATTTTCATACACACCATTACTCAAATTCTCCCCTTTACACATACATTGGATATTTCTTAATGAAGTTTTATTTCTATAAGAGAGTCTCCTGTGGTGTCTACAATTAGAACATTCTCTTGGTAAAGGAACATTTCTTCTTCTATAAAATGAAAGTTCATCTGGTATAATCTTATAAGCTTTAGTACAACCATGTTCACAATTACCGTCATGACTACAAGAAATAACTTCATTTAGAATTGAATCAGAAACTTCATTAATATTATCAGGTAATAAATCATGTGTGATTGTCACCTTATAATTTTTTTCTTCAAAATTACCCCATCTCATTTTCCTTTCTATCGCCCATTTTTCACTAGAAGGAAAATATTCTTGAGCAACTGTATCATTATAAGGAAATGGAGACATATAAAGAGGAAAAAATTCCCCATACTCATTATCTACCGTCATTTGTTTTTTTATTTTTGAAAGAAGATCTTTATATTCTTCTTTTGAATATTTAATATTAAAAATGCAATATTCTGTATCTTTAAGACCAATACATCCAAAACAATTAGAACAATTTTGTAAAAACCAACTATATTCACAATCACGAGAACCATCATATACTCGAACGCAAAAATGACAATTACTACTATGTCCTGTAGTTGCAGTAGCTTCATAAGTAAGTTCTGTCGACATCCCTGAATATGTGTCCATACAATCACTAAATCTCGAAGAGTCCCAAATATGAGAGCAATTTTGTAAACCCTTAACACTAAATACATTTCGAGAATTATTTGAATCAAAAATCATATCTCCAGTTACATTTGTAGATCTTGTAATAGTTAAATTCTTCCTTGGGTATTTTTTTAAAAAATCTTCAAATTCTTTCAAGGTTTTCTGTTGGCCTTCGTAAGTATAAAGTTTATATGATTCTATTATATTTTTATAATCTTGACGAGAGTATTGTTGATTTTTATAACAACACTGTTTATTCCTCATATCTGTACACATAAAACAGTCTATGCAACCAACACAGTTATACAGAAAATATGAATCAGAACACTTTTCACAAAAATGTAAGAATTGACTATTACCACAATTTGAAACATTAACTGATTCATATAAAAATTCTGAATTCTCAATCGCTTGGAAGCAATCAGTACAGTCACTTGAATGATTGCCTCTATATGTATAAAGCATATTTTTTGAATTATGCGTTCTAGAACACAAGTAACAATTAGATGACCCTCCCATATCTTGATTATAATCACAATTTTCAGATTTTCTAACAAAGAGTGAAGAAAGTGGTACCTTTTTTGCAAATTCATAAAATTGATCAAAAAAATTAGAATTTTGATTATAAACTACTCCATATATAAAAGGATCAAAATCACTGGAAAAATAATAATCTTTATCACAAATAGTGTATTGACAATCTGAACGATAAATAGAAATAATATTTTTACCCGTTATATCACAGGTTCTTCTATATAGATTCCTTTCATTACGATGAACCATACGTCTAATACATCTACAGTTTGGACACCAAGTAGGTGGTGGAACATTTATTTTTTCGTAAAAAGAAAAATCATCTGACTCAATAGTAAAGTCAATTTTGCAATTCTGGCAATTTCTTATTTCTGAATTCATATATGAATTATATCATAGTATTTAATTATTTAATTCTATTATTAAAAACAACAATATATTTCATAAATACAATGTATTAATATACATTGAATTTTACTACAAATGAAAATCGTCTTTGATAAAGTATTCGATATTGTTTAAATCTTTTTCTTTATGCATATCTGGGTTTTTAAAAATATCAATCATGGTCATAATAAATTTTTCTTTTAATTCTTTATGAAGCTCAATTAACCTACGAATTTGTTTTTCATCTAAATAATTCATTATATCACCATCTATACCAAATATATCTTTCCCATAATCTTCTGAAATAGCAAAAGTCCTTTCTTTTTTTACTTTAAAACTTAATTCATAAACAAATCTTTTTAAAGAATCATCTTCTTTGATTAATTTTGCAAGAACTATACCCCTAAATGGAAAAGTAAAAACATCACCTTCTCCAAGTATTTTTTCTGCTAAAGTTACTTCTTCAGATGATAATTTGTCTTTTTCTTTATCAGATACATACCCTTCACCTAATGAAGCAGAAAAGAAAATACAGCCATTTTTTTCTAAAAAATCTTCACCTAAAAATCCTTTTACAACTTCTCTGTTTATTAAATAATAGGCTTTATTAGGAGATAATAATTTTTTAGAAAATATATCTCTACCTTCCCCAGTACCATCATTATCCTTAGTATCATGATCAAGAAGTTTTGATAGTGTATCTTTGTTAAGATTATTATTATTATTTATAACTTCGTAAAGTAATCTACCTGTTCTACCATTACCATCAGAATATGGATGAATTGCTTGAATAATATAATAATGTTGCCCTATCTTCATTATTGCTTATATATTTTAAAGCATCAAAACTATCTTTCATCAATTTATCTTTTTGCTCTTTGTATGGAGGTAAATATGCAACACCACCTGCCCCTAAAGAAACCACTACATTTTGTCCATCAATAGATCGATTTTTTGTTGAATTTTCTCTAATAATTCCATTTAGTCTTGTTAAGTGACTTAAAAAATCTTCAAAAGATAAATTCTGAATCCATTCATTAAATTTTTCATCTGATTTTCTAATTTCTAAAAAACCTATCTTACTTAAGAAGTTATAAACTTTTTCTCCTGTTTCTATTTTTTCTACATCTCTTCCAATATTCTGACCAAATTCTATTGTCATAAATTTTAGTAGTTAAATTATTAAATGACCTATATTTATTATATTCCTCTAAACATTTTTTCAAACAATTCTTTTCTAACACTATAATTCACTATTTAATATTAAAGCACAAAATTAAATAAATACCCTGTAAAAATAATTCCAATACCAACTATTCCTGCAAAAATTAGGATAAGCTTTGTCTTCATAACCTTTTTTAATATCATAAACTCTGGCAAAGATAAGGCAGTTACAGACATCATAAATGCCAATGTGGTGCCCATAGATACACCTTTCTCTGTTAATGCAGATACAAGTGGTATAACTCCAGCAGCGTTTGAATACAAAGGAATACCTATTAATACAGCAAGAGGAACTGCGTACCATTTACCACTTCCTACATATTGAGCCAAGAAGTCAGCAGGGAGATAGCCATGGATCCAAGCACCTAGACCTATACCGATTAGTATATATGGCCAGACTTTCTTTAAAATATCTTTTGTGTAATAGAGAGCATAAATAATTCTCTCTTTACGAGTCATGTTTGGTAATTCAATATTGCCATTTATAGAATTTTGATAGATAAATGATTCAACTAAGTTTTCTACTTTCAAATGACCTATCACTATTCCTGAAAAAATAGCAATGATAAGACCAGATAATATATATATTAAAGCTATCTTCCAGCCAAACAAACCAAGGAGTAGAACAAGAGCAACTTCATTTATCATCGGTGAAGCAATAAGAAAAGAAAAGGTAGTCCCTAATGGGACACCTGCTTGAAAAAATCCTAAGAATAATGGAATAGCCGAACAAGAACAAAATGGAGTAATAATTCCAAGAAGTGAAGCCAAAACATTCCCAACATATTTATTTTTTCGAGAAAGGATTGCTCTGATTTTCTCTGGTGGTAGATATGATCGTATTATAGATACAGCAAATATAATTACAGAAAGAAGAATAAAGATTTTTATAGTATCAAATATGAAAAAATTTACAACATCTCCCAATAGAGTTCTTGGAATAATACCCAAAATTATGTAAGTTAACCAATTTGCTAATAATTGTACAGGATAAAACATAATCTATTTTAAGTTTTTAGATATAATTTCTTTTAATCTTTCTTTATCTAGTAATACTCCTACTAAAATAGGTTTATCATTTAAAGTTAAAACTGGGCTACTCATTAATCCCATAGATACTATCTTATTTATATCATTACTATATAAAACAATATCGTTAATATTTAATTCCCTAGCAACAATTTCTGTTAATTCAAATAATGCTTTACACTTTTTACATCCTGACCCTATAATTTCTAATTTTACTGTTTTCATATATTTTGATTTTTTAAAATTATACTACATAACTATCTACTAAAACTAAACGCTTACTCTTAATTTTATACTAGTAGTGCTTCAGCTATTGTGTCTAAAAAAGACATCCCAAAATATCATTGGAACATTACTATTTAGTATTAAAAATATAACTAAAAAATATTTAATTATAGTGTATTCATAGTCTTTATACTGATGGAGTTGGCGTTGGTGAAATATCAGAAGAAATTGTTTTATTATATGCATAATTACCAAATGCTAACATTGGAAAAAAAATAAATGGCAAGAAAATTAAACCAAGAGTAAATCCAATATTTTGACCAAATGATTTCGATAATTCATGATAAACAATAAATATAAAGATTATGTTAATGAAAGGAATGAAAAACAATAATATCCACCAAATTGGTTGTCCAACAACTTCAAGCAAAACAATGAAATTATAAATCGGTACAATAGAAGCCCATCCTGGCTGACCAGCTTTCTGATAAACCTTCCATGTTGAAACAATTATTAATATAGCGATAGCCAGCGAAATTATTGTAAAAATACTCAAAAAAGCAAAAAAACCATTGAAAGAACCTACACTCTCACATGGTTGACCATTTATTGTACACACAGTGCTTGCTGTATCTACGATTGTAGCAGTTGCAGGATACGCACTTGCTAAAAGATAAGATCCAATATTTATCATAAAATTTTATTAACTCTTCCCTATCCTGTGAATATGCAGCATCTGTATAAATTATAAACTTATCCAGAACGCGGGAATTAATATTTAAATTTTTAAAAATAATTCCCTTTGATTCATTATTAATAAATAATTCAATTTCTCCTTTAATTGAATTATATTTCAATCCAATAATATC